>JACPUR010000039.1 GCA_016192135.1 Candidatus Tectomicrobia bacterium
AAAGCTGACCCGCAGCGGCCTTTCTTTTTTGAAGTGCGTCCAGCGAGGCGCGGACATTCAGGCGGGAGGCCAGGCCCCCCCGAGGGGCGGCTTTCAGAAGCTCGGAGCCGGGAAAAACGGGGAAGGCCGTGCGGGCCTTTGTAAAGCTGACCCGCATCGGCCTTTCTTTTTTTTGGGCCCGCGCGCGGCCCGGGCAGGGGTGAGAATTCATCCGGCCGGGACGAGCGCCCAACCAGGGAGGACCTGCAGGAGCACGCTGGCAAGGCCACAACCGCGTCTCTTCCATGAAGACGGAAATGACAGGAATTTCTTGAGGAGAAGACAAAATGAGGAAATACCTTTTGGCTTTGGCGGTTGCCCTCCTGGCGGCCAGCCTGGCGGCTCCCTCCTACGCCGCCGACTTCAAGTACACAGGCATCTTCCGAATCCGGGGCATCACGGCGGAAGACCTGGACCGCAACGAGAACCTCCACGACGGGTTCCAGTACTATGACGCGCTCGTCCGGCCCCGCTTCACCGCCACCTCCGAAGGCGGCCGGATCTGGGCCATCTACGAGCTTGACTACAATTCAGGCCTCGGCGGCGTGGGCTCCGGCGGCGCCAACCACCTGTTCGGCAGCACCACCGGCGACGCCGTGGCCGCGGTCAACCGCTGGCTCATCGACTTCGCCGTCCCCGGCACCACCCTCAGGGCGCGCGTCGGCCGCACCGACTACACCGACCCCACGTCGGAGATCTTCGACAGCAACGGCCTCCACCGGCAGGACGGCCTGGCCCTCTACGGCCGGCTCTTCGGCCCGGTCAGCCTGAGCGTCTTCACCGTCAAGCTCAGCGAGGGCCTGACGGCCGCCACCGATTCGGACAACTACTACCTCGCCCTCAAGTGGCAGGCGGCGCCCCAGATCGCCATCACCCCCTGGTTCGGCGTCTCCCGCCGCAACGGGACCACCGCCGCGACCGACTATTCGCGGTACTACTACGCCCTCCACGGCCAGGCCAAGCTGGGCATCCTGGACCTTGAGCTCCAGGGCATCTACGAGAACGGGACCCACGCCGAGAACGGAGGCGTCGGCGGGCGGGACATCGACCTCGACGCCTACGCCCTCCTGCTCCGCAGCTGGTTGACGTTCGGGAAGCTGAAGCTCGGCTTCTACCTCACCTGGCTTTCGGGTGAGGACAACCCGGACAACAACGACTTCGAGGGGTTCGTGTTCCCCACCCAGGCCGGCGCCCTCGACATCCCGAACATCATCACCGGCGTCCGGTACTCCACCATCACCCGGGCCCAGACGGGCGCCACGGGCAACAACCTGTCCAGCGCCTCGGGCATCGGCACGGGCACCTGCACTCAGGCAAGCTGCCGGGCCAACGGCCTGCTCGTCCCCGAGCTCCTGGCGGTGTTCCAGGTCACCCCGGCCCTCGACATCGTGGGGAACATCTCATACGTCGAGTCGGCGGAGAAGATCACCAGCGACGGCTTCACGAACGACAAGGATGTCGGCTGGGTGTTCGAGGCCGGGCTCAAGTGGAAGATATACAAGCAGCTCGCCCTGTGGGGGTTCGGCTCCTACCTCTCCGCGGGCGACTACGGCAAGATAGAGGGCGGCAGGGCTCCGGACGATGCGTGGGCCCTCTATTACGAGCTGCGCCACACTTGGTAGACGACACATAAGCGCCTAGATTCCGGCGCATCGGAAGAGACGCGGTTGCCGGGGGGCCTTGGGGGCCCCCCGGCTTTTCTTTTTCAGTACATTTTCCAGCACATTTCGCTTAAATTTCGCATGCGGGAATTCTTTCCCATTGACACGTAAACCCGATATGAACTACTTATTTCCATAGAATTTCAAAATTGAACGGAATGAAGCTCCAGGGGGACGCCCCTGCGAGGCTTTAAAAAACAAGGGGAAAGGCCGTGCGGGGCCTTTGGGTATCCCGCGTGCCTTTCCCTTTTTGTTTTTGGCGGGCCGATGAAACCGGCTGAGCGATGAAGCGGGGACGCCCGCTTCTTGGCGAAGGGAAGGGTTGCTTGGGGCCGCACCCTCGGCGGCTCTTCTCTTCGCCTCTGATTCCCATGCGGTTTCCGGGGCACTACCCATACGGAAACCGGCGGAGCGGCGGGGCCCTAGGGCCCCGCCCTCCGCGGGGAAGGCTGCCGGGGGCCGCACACCCCCTGAGCCTTCCCCGGGCGAGGCAGGATGTCCGGTCCGCGCGAGCGGTCGGAGAAGCGGGACGGTTGCAGCCGTCCCTGACCGAAAGGGCCGTGCGGGGCTCAGCGCCCCCATGGCCCTTTTTTCGTGGAGCCGTGGTGGGATTCCGCCCCTGGAGAGGAGGAGAACCGGCACACAATTTCCTAATCGAAGCAACGACTGCGTCTCTTCTGCCCCAGCAACAACGGAAATGCATTCACAGGAGAGCAAACCTATGCGGAAATACCTGCTGGCCCTGGCCGCGGGCGTGCTCGCGGCCAGCCTGGCGGCTCCCTCCTACGCCGCCGACTTCAAGTACACGGGCATCTTCCGCCTGCGCGGCATCACGACGGAAGACCTCGACCGCAACGAGAACACCCACGACGGCAGCCAGTACATGGACGCCCTCGTGCGGCCCCGCTTCACCGCCACCTCCGAGGGCGGGCGGCTGTGGGCCATCTACGAGCTCGACTACAGCGACGGCAACCACGTCTTCGGCTCGACGACCGCGGACACCACGACCGCCGTCAACCGCTGGCTGATCGACTTCGCCGTCCCCGGCACCACCCTCAGGGCGCGGGTCGGCCGCACCGACTACACCGATCCGACCGGCGAGATCTTCGACACCATCGGCGTCCACCGGCAGGACGGCCTGGCCCTCTACGGCCGGCTCTTCGGCCCGGTCTCGCTGAGCGCCTTCACCGTCAAGCTCAGCGAGGGCGTCACGGCGGCCACCGACGCCGACAACCATTACCTGGCCCTCAAGTGGCAGGCGGCGCCCCAGATCGCCATCACCCCCTGGGTCGCCAACTCGCGGCGCAACGGCGCCACCAACACCACCGACTTCGACCTCTTTTACTTCGCCCTGCACGGCCAGGCCAAGCTGGGCATCCTGGACCTCGAGGTCCAGGGCATCTACGAGGACGGCACGTCCGCCGAGGTGACCGGAGCCGGCCGGGCGGCGGGCCTCAAGAGCGTGGACATCGAGGCCTACGCCCTGATGATCCGCAGCTGGCTCACCTTCGGCCGGCTGAAGGTCGGCTTCTACTACACCTACCTCTCGGGCGACGACGACCCGGTCGCGGCCACGGGCAACACCCAGCAGCAGCCCGACAACGAGCTGAACCGGTTCGTGTTCCCGAACTCGGCCGGCTATCTCGAGGGCCCGAACATCCTGACGGGCCGCCGCTTCTCTACCATCACCACCAACAACCCGGGCCTGGGGACGGGCAACATCGTCTCGAACCGCACGGGCACGGGCGACGGCCGCAACACGCAGCTGAACGGCATCAACATGCCCGAGATCCTCGCCAAGTACCAGGTGACGCCCGCCTTGCAGGTCGAGGGCGGCGTCTCGCTCATCTACTCGGCGGAGAAGGCGCCCCAGGTCGGCGCCGCCACCTTCGTGAGCGACAAGCTCTACGGCACGGCGGTCGAGCTGGGCTTCCGCTGGAACATCTACAAGCAGCTCGCGCTGTGGGTGCAGGGCTCCTACCTGTTTGCCGGCGACTACGGCCAGCCGACCGGCGCCAGCGGATGGGACGACAGCTGGGCGGTGTACTACGAGTTCCGCCACACCTGGTAGGCGTCACGTGAACGCGTAACACATCTGCGCACAGAAGAGACGCGGATGCCGGGGGGCCTTGGGGGCCCCCCGGCTTTTTTTTATGCGAACCGTAGGGGCGTATTGCAATACGCCCCTACTTAAGGATGTTCTCCATCTTGCTGGTGCGGCCTTTCCCCCTCCCTCCGGGAGGGGGTAGGGGGAGGGAAACACCCCTCTGGGCCTCCCCCACCCCGACCCTCCCCCGGAGGGGGAGGGGAAAAGCAGCAAGGCGGCCTTCCATCCTCTTCACACAAACGACAACATCTCCCCGTAGGCGCGCACTACAATACGCCCCTCTGTAGAGAGAATGATTCCAATCAGGGGCCGCCCCCCCCGCCCCCGGGCGGAAATCACCCCCCCTCGCCTCCCCTTGCCAAGGGGGGGATGAGGGGGGTCAGTCCCTTGCCGGGGAGGATGGGGAGGGCTCAGGCCTTGGAACGGGCATGCAGCTTTCTGTTCATCCGCGCCGCCAGCCGCTCGTCGTCGGCGAGCTGGCCGCAGGCGGCGCGGATGGGGAGCCCCTTGCTCTGGCGGACGGTGGCGGTGAAGCCGGCCCGGACGAGCTCCCGCCGGAAGGCCTCCACCCGCTCCGGGGAGGGCCGCTCGAAGAGGGCCCCGGGAAAGGGGTTCCAGGGCAGCAGGTTTATCTTGCACCGGACGCCCCGCAGGAGGCGGGCCAGCCGCCGGGCGTCCTCGGCGGAATCGTTCACCCCCTGGAGGAGGACGTACTCGAAGGTGACCCGCCGCCGCTCCGGGATGGGGAGCTCCCGGCAGGCGCGCAGCAGGGCGTCGAGGTTCCACTTGCGGTTGACGGGGACGAGCCGGCCCCGGGTGGCGTCGTCGGCCGCGTGGAGGGAGACGGCGAGCCCCACGCCGGGGACGGCGCGGGCGAACTCCGCGAGGCGGGGGGCGATGCCCACCGTCGAGACCGTGAGCCGCCGGGCGGAGACGCCGCCGGCCCGGGGGTGGATGAGGATGCGGGCGGCCGTCGCCGAGGGCCCGAAGTTCTCGAGGGGCTCCCCCATCCCCATGAAGACGATGTTGTGGAAGCGCTCCCTGGGCGGGAGGTCCCGCCGGGCGGCCAGGAACTGCTCGGCGATCTCGCCCGCCGAGAGGTCGCGCACCAGGCCCATCCGCCCCGTCAGGCAAAAAGCGCACCCCATGGCGCAGCCCGCCTGGGTCGAGAGGCACAGGGCCCAGCGCACGGGCCCCTCGGCCCGGGGCATGGGAATCTTGACGCTCTCGATCCGGGCCCCGCCCGAGAGCTCCCAGGCGTACTTCCGGGTGCCGTCCGGTGCCTCCTCGGCCCGTCCGGGCGAGAAGAAGCCCACGCGGGCCCGCTCCGCCAGCTTCGCGCGGAACTCCCTCGAGAGGTCCGTCATCCGCTCGAAATCGCACTCGCCCCGGCCGTAGATCCAGGCGCAGAGCTGCCGCCCCCGGTAAGGGAGCTCCCCCAGCTCCTCGCAGAGGGCGGAAAGCCCGGCCTCCTCCATCCCCTTGAGGTCCACCCGGGCCGGGTCCAGGCGCCGGTCGGGAGGATCGGGGGGAAGAAGGCGGGAAACGCCGCGTTCGGTCGTCATCGGCTCGCCATGTCCACCGGCTTGGTGTATGGTTCGGCGGCTTTCACCGGAGCGATCATAGCATGATCGCTCCCGCCGCCCGGCTCCGGGAGGAATGCCCCCGCTCATGCCCCCGCGCGCCATCCTGTTCGACCACGACGGCACCCTGGTGGACAGCTACCCGGGCATCGCCCTTTGCATGCGCCTCACCTGCCGGGATCTCGGGAAGCCCGAGATGACGGACGAGGAGGTGTCCGCCTCCATCGGCCCCACCCTGGAGGATCGCTTCACCGAACTCTGGGGGGGGGAGACGGCCCGGGAGGCGGCCCGGATCTACCGCGCCCACTACGCCGTCCATTTCCTCTCGGGCACCCGGCTCCTCGATGGGGTGAAATGCACCCTGGAGGCCCTGGAGGCCCGGGGGGTCCCCATGGCCTGCGTCACCAACAAGTCCTGGAACTACTGCGTCCGCCAGCTCGAGCACTTCGGCCTCCACGAACGGATGAAGGTCGTGTACGGGAACCTCCAGGGCTTTCCCCCCAAGCCGGACCCGGCCATGGCCCTGGCCGCACTGGAGGTGCTGGGGGTGCCCCCCGAGGAAGCCGTCCTTGTGGGAGACACCGCAATCGACGTGCGTACGGCCCATGCGGCGGGGGTCCAGGCGTGGGTGGTCCCGAGCGAATACACCTCAATTGAGTCGATTGAGCGGGCCAAACCCCACAAGATATTGAAAAATTTCAAAAAAATTCTACAATATATATAAATAAACGAAGAATTTTGGGCCTTTGGGGTATGTCCCCAGGTTGCCCCTCCCCTTCCCATTGACTATCGTTCGTCTGCCCGGAAGGAGACACGGCGTCTCCGGCGGGCAGGGCCGGGTGGCCCATCGGCCGGCCAGCCCAGCTTCCCCGGCAGCGCGCATGCCGCCTGATCGCCTGAACCGCCCGCGACGGCCCGAGACGACACCGCAAGCTCAGACCACAGGGGAAGCTGGTCATGGTGCTACTGTTGTGCCTGCTCATCGGCTTCTCGCTCCTTTACCTGGCCGTCCTCCTGGCTGAACTGACCCCGCTCCAGCGGATCCTGAAGGGTTCCGTCTGGGCCTGGCTGCGCCGGGGAGCCGCCCTGGGCGCGCTGCTGCCCTTTCTGTTCCTGACGCTGGCGGATTCGGGCCGGCGGAGTCCTCTTCCGCCGGATTCGGCCGAGGCCAGCCGGGAGGAAGCCCGCCTGGAGAGGGCCTCGGCGCCCCTCCTCCCCCTGGCGGCGCGCCAGGTTCCGGAGGCCTTCCCGGCTTTCGAGGAGGGCCAGGAGCCCGATCTCCACTGGCTCATCCACCATCATTCCGCCCGCTACGGCGTGGATCCTTTCCTGGTCCTGGCCGTGGTGCAGGAAGAGAGCCAGTTCGAGCCCCGCGCCGTCTCCTCCAAGGGGGCGATCGGCCTCATGCAGATCACCCGGGAGACGGCCGAATACCTGGGCCTTCGGGATCCTTTCGACGTGGGGGAGAACATCGAGGGCGGCGTCCGCTACCTGCAGATGCTCCTGGAACGGCACGACTGGGACCTCAGGCTGGCCCTCGCCTCCTACAACGCCGGCCCCACCAAGGTGGAGCGCTACGGGGGCATCCCCCCTTACCCCGAGACGGAGCGCTACATCGCCCGGGTGATGGCGCGGTACCGGAACCTGAAGCGGATGGCCGAGGTGTTCCGCCACAAGCGCCCCGTCTCCCCCCTGCTGGCCTTCATTCCGGCCAGGGAGAAGGACGCCCGGGAGGAGGCGCGCCCGGCCGGCGCGGCCCCGGCGCCCCCCCCGATCCGCCGGGGCCTCTGAGGCGCCCGCCTCGCGCCGGATTGCCAACCCGCCCCGTCCCCCCTATCTTTGACCGGCCTCCCGGGAACCGGTTTCCGGGCCGGGCCGTCCAAAGGGCTTCCGCGTGCCGCCAAAGGCATCCCCCTCCTCCGCCCTTGATTTCCGGTCCAAGAAGCGCCTGACGCGGCGCCTGGCGGACCACCTCCGTGAACGCTTCGGCGTCCCCTCCCGCGAGGCCCGGGCCGGCATCCTCGACGCCTTGATCGAGACCCTGCTCTCCCAGAGCACCACCGACCACAACCGCGACCTCGCCTTCGGCGGCCTGAAGCGGCGCTTCCCCGCCTGGGAGCAGGCCGCCGCGGCCCGCCCCGCCGGGATCGCCGCCGCCATCCGGCAGGGGGGCCTGGCCAACCAGAAGTCGGCCCGGATCTCCTCCTTTCTGCGGTGGCTGAAGCGGGAGCGGGGGGAGCTCTCGCTCGAGTTCCTCCACGACGCCCCCGACGCCGAGGCCGTGGCCCTCCTGACGCGCCACAAGGGCATCGGGGTCAAGACCGCCTACGTCACCCTGATGAAGGCCTCCTCGCGGGACCTTTTCCCGGTGGACGTGCACATCCACCGCATCGCCCGGCGCCTCGGCCTCATCGGCCCGCGCGTCACCCCCGAGAAGGCCCACGGGGAGCTGGCGCCCCTCGTCCCCCCCGGCCGGGCCCACGAGCTGCACATGAACCTCCTGGCCTTCGGCCGGGCCGTCTGCACCGCCCGCGCCCCCCGGTGCGGGGAGTGCATCCTCCGCCGCGGCTGCGCCTTCTACCGGAGCCTTCCTCCCGCCGCCAAGGCCGGCGGATGACGGCCGCCATCTCGCTCATCGGCCTGGCCGAGCTCCTGGCCATCCTCTCCTCGCTCACCTACGCCGTCGCCCAGGCCCTCGTCCGGATGGGGATGCGCAACGCCAGCCCCTTCGCCGCCGCCCTGGTCATCAACGGCTGCACGGCGACGGGCGGGCTCATCCTCTCCCTTTGGGACGGCACCCTCCTCGCCTCCACCTTCTGGCCCCTGTTCTGGTACGCGATGGTCGGCGTGATAGGCCCCGGGATCGGCCGCCTGTTCGGCTTCATCGGCATCACCCGCATCGGCCTCAGCCGCTCGACCACCATCGCCTCCTCGACCCCCATCTGGGGCATCGCCTTCGCCGCCCTCGTCCTCGGGGAGGCCCCCACCGCGGGGATCATCCTCGGCACCCTGGGCATCGTCGCCGGGGTGGTCATCCTGAGCCCCACCGAGGCCGAGCGGGAGCGCCTGGGCGGCTGGCTCCAGGCCGGGGTCGTCTATCCGGCCGTCTGCTCCCTCGCCTACGCCCTCCCCCCCGTGTTCTCGAAGCTGGCCTACGCCCACCAGCGGACCCCCTACGTGGGCATGGCGGTGGCCTTCTCGGTGGGGAACCTCGTGACCCTGGCCTTCAAGGGGCTCCGCCCGGCCGAGGTGAGGCTCTCGGTGGGGCGGCCGGCCTGGCGCTGGCTGCTGATCGCGGGGGGGTGCAGCTGCGTGAGCTCCATCCTCCTCTGGAACGCCATCCTCATCGGGAGCGTCTCGACCACCCTCCCCCTCAGCCGGATGGCCCCTTTCTGGGTCCTCCTCATCAGCTATTTCTTCCTGGGTCAGATCGAGCGCATCACCTGGCGGGACGTGATGGCCACCGTCCTCGTGGTCGCGGGCGGGGTGCTCATCACGGCGTTTCGGATTTGAGAGGGAGAATTCGTCCTTGTGCGCAGGCTAGAAATGGAAAGCGACGGTTACAGCATTTCCGGCCTGAACCATTTGCGGTACCTGCCGACCGTCGGCCCCGAGATCATGAACCGGCCGTCGCCGCGATAGTGCAGGGTCTGCGGATATTTAGGCGAAACCGGCGCACGGGCTTTCACAACCTCCAGGACGAACAGGCTGTATTTCCTGATCAGGCTTGAATCGATGAGCCGGCATTCGAAATTGGCGTAGCACTCCTCGATCAGGGGGGCGTTGACCTTCTCGCCCGGCGCCGCCGTCAGCTTAAACCTTGAGAATTTGTCGACATCGCGGCCCGAGCAGTTGCCGATGCCGGCGACTTGAGCCCCGAGTTCCACCGTCGGAACGTTGATCACGCATTCCCTGCTCTTGCGGATCATGTCGAAGCTGTGATTGGCGTTCCAGATGTAGCACCCGACGAGCGACGGCTGGAACTCCATCACCATGTGCCATCCCATGGTCAGGATGTTGGTCTCGTCCTTCCATGCAGAACTCACCAGGACAATGGGGCCCGGCTCGAGGAACCGCCGGATTTCCGACACCGGGAAATCCTTTTTTGCATAAGTCGTCATGGAACACCTCGATGGTGTTGCCGGCGGGGGCGGGACAGGCTCTCGGCGCTCATGACAGCCGTCCCGCCATTCCATGGGGAAGGCGTTATGTTGAGGTATTTAAGTCCTGTGGGATCGCCCCCCTCACCCCTTCATCGGCTCGCAGAGCTCGATGCGGATGTTCTCGGGGCCCTCGACGAAGGCGATGAGCCGGCCGCGGGCGCGGGTGGGATTCCCTTGGACCGGCCCGCACATACATCACGCGCCGTTCTTTTCGGCCCTGCCCTCCATCTCGCCGAAGCCCTTCAATTTCACGGGCGGTCGGTCCGGGAATTCGGCCACGAGGTGCAGCGTCCCGCCCATGCTGCGCACGTAGCCGTGCAGGGTCGAAATCAGCAGGTCGGAGCGCTTTTCGAGCCGCGACACGCCGTCCTGGGTGATGCCGAGGCTCTTGGCCACGCGCTTCTGGGTCAGCCGATGCGCCTTTCTGAGGTCGCGCAGGGACATTTCCCCGGCGATCAGTTCCGCCGCCCTTTTCTCGATCTTCCGCCGCCGCCTCGCGGGCAGCTTCTTCATCTTTTCTTTCAGCGTCGCCGCCATGGCTATCTTCCTTCCTCTTTCTCCAGCCCGGCAAGATGCTCGCCGAACCGCTGGTCCGCCTTGCGGATAAGGTTCCGGTAAAACCGCTGCTCGCCCCCGCCGCTCTTGTCCCCGCACACGAGCAGAACGGCGCGCCGCTTCGGATCAAAGGCGAAGGCGACCCGCCAGACGCCATCCCCGGCCTGGAACCGCAATTCCTTCATGTTGGCGTGCCGGGAGCCTTTCAGCGTATCGGCCCAGGGCCGTTTCAGGGACGGGCCGAATTCCTCAAGCAATCTTGCGTGCGCCAGCAATTCGTCCTGCACGTCCTCCTGCAATTCGTCAAACTCGCGCTCAAAGGCGCCATGAAACAGGATCTCCCATCTCACTTTTTAAGTATGCCTCCAGATACATATGTCGTCAAGTACATATTTTGGGATGGATCAGCCGGCGGAAAATGGTGCCGGACAGGGGACTCGAACCCTTGCGCCCGGCGGATTTTCAGGGGCCGGGGGGCCGGCCCGCCCCTAGGGCCCCTCACCCCTTCATCGGCTCGCAGAGCTCGATGCGGATGTTCTCGGGGCCCTCGACGAAGGCGATGAGCCGGCCGCCCACCCCGGCCTCGGGGCCGACGATGAACTTGGCCCCCCGCTCCTTAAGGACGGGATAGGCCGCCCGCAGGTCGTCCACCGAGAGGCCGAGGTGGTCGAGCCCCTCGACGAGCCGGGGCGCCTGGGCGTCGAAGCGCTCGCCGGGCCGGGTCCCGCGCACCATGAGGCGGCAGTCCCCGATCCGGAGGGTGATGTTCCGGGCGCCGCGCAGGTTCTCGTCCACCCGCACCCGCTCCGCCCCGAACACCCGCTCGAAGTACCCGGCCATCCCCTCCGCGTCGCGGCAGACGAAGTGAACGTGGTCCCAGCCGAATTTCACGCGTGGCTCCCTCCGCTCAAGGGGTGATGATGCGGCTCTCCCCGGCCTCTTCCCGGGTTTCCTCTTCCCCGCCCTGGGCGGCCCCCGCTGCGTGGCCCTGCTGCCGGGCGAGGCGGTCCAGCATGACGCTCAGCGAGAGGTGCACCATCTCGCGGAAGAAGCGGGGGGGCTCGCCCTCCCCGGCCCGCATTTCCCCGGCCAGGGCAAGGCACTCCCGGGCCAGGCCCGGCTGGCCCGAGAGGTGGAAGAAATAAGCGTTGTCCTCGAGGGCCCCGCTCATGCGGGAGCGCAGGGGGTCGTCCCCGAACAGGGCCTTCGCGGCGTCCGCGACGATCCGCTCCAGCCGCTCCCGCCGCTGGGCCTCGTCGAGCGCCACCTTGCTCTGGAGGGAGTCCACCAGGGTGCGCAGGTGGGGGAGGATCTTCCGCTCCTCGATGAGCCAGCTCCAGAAGGCCCGCTGCTCGAAGAGGTCCTTCGGCTCGAGCCGGGGCTCCCCCGGCCCCGGGGGCTGGACGTGGCGCAGGACCGGGTGGGCGTCCCCCGGCGGGAAGGCCACCGGATCGGCCAGGGGCTCCAGGAGGAGCTTCGCCCGGGTGAAGCCCGCGGGCAGGGCCTGGCCCTCGCGCTCGGCCTCGCGCTGGGCGCGCTGGAGGAGCCAGATGGCGTAGCCCAGGGGGGCCTCGCAGGTGGCGAGGGAGGACTCGGGCCCCCCGATGCGGGTGAGGACCTCGCGCAGCTCCTTCGCGCCCAGCTCCCCGGTGGCGAAGTCCTCGATGCCCTGGCCCCGCCGCAGCATGGCCTCGGCGACGAAGCGCCCCCGGGGCTGGAGGGAGCGGGCGATCCACACCATCATCCGGCCCAGGCCGTCCACGGCGCTGATGCGCGCCACCGCGAAGTCGATGCCCGGGGCGGGAGCCGGGGAGGCGGGCGCCTCGGGCGCCTTCGCCTTCTCCTCCACCGCGATGCCCCGGTTGCGCAGCCGGTAGAGGGCCTTGCGCAGGCGGGAGCTCGTCTCCTTGTCCGCCGTCCCCGCCTCGAGCCCGGCCAGGGCCTCGGCGGCCTCCTTCGTCTCGAGCGAGGCCAGGGCGTCGATGAGGAGCACGGGGGGCGCGTCACGCCGCTCCGCCATGGCGCGCGCCAGGGCCAGGAGAGAGGCGGGCCGGGCGTCCTCCCCGGCCACGCCGCGCAGGGCCAGCTCCCGGAGGCGGGGCGGGAGACCGCGGAGGAGATCGCTCACCTCGCCCGCCCCCGAGGGGTCCAGCTCCCCCGAGAGGCGGTCCGCCGCCCGCCTCGTGCGGTCGAGCGCCCCGGGATCGAGCTCCGCCGGAAGTTCCGCCGCGGGCTCCAGCGCCCGGATGGCCTCCCCGAGCGCGGCCAGGTCCTCGGGCGGCCAGCGAAGGGCGCGGGCGTGGACGAGCAGGGCCGGGACCACGTCCCGGTCGCCCAGCTCGCGCATCGCGGCCAGGGTGGGGACGCGCCCCCGGGGCGGCGTCTCCGCCAGGTGCTCGGTCATCCCCAGGACGCCCGCCGGGCCCAGCTCGCGGAGCTCGTCCAGGAAGGGCGCCGGGGCCAGCGCCCCCGGCGGGGGCGGAACGGTGAACGAGGCCTCCAACCCCGCCGCCAGCCGGCGCGCGCGCTGGATGTCCTCGGGGGTGGCGGGCTTCTTGGAGGCCTTTCTTCTCGACTTGGACGGCTTTGCCACGGATTTCTCCCGCGTTTCACAGGCGATTCAGGTGCGGGCATCATCGGAGGGGCCGGGTAGGCTGTCAAGACAAGCGCGCGCGGGGGCGGCTCCGGCGGTTCCCTCGCCCGCGCCCGCGTGCCAGAATCCGCCTCGCGGCCCTCGCACATTCTTTCAGGAGGAGCGGATGCGGACCTGGTGCGACGTGGCCTTCACCCCGGCCGAGGCGGCCATCCGTCTGACCGACGCGAAGCGGGCGCGGGGGGCGGAGCCCGGGGAGGTCGTCTGCGCCGTAATTGACGTGCTGCGCGCCACCACGACCATCGTGACCGCGCTCGGGAACGGCTGCCGCGCCGTCCATCCCGTCCCGAGCCCCCAGGCGGGCCGGGAACTGGCCGCGGCGCTCCGCGCCAGGCTGGGGAAGGACCAGGTCGTCCTCGGCGGGGAGCAGGACGGGAAGCCCATCGAGGGCTACGACGCGGGCAACTCCCCCCTCGAGTTCACGCCGGAGCGCATCGGGGGTAGGCTCCTCGTCCTCTCCACCAGCAACGGCACCAAGACCCTGGCGGCGGCCACCCCCTGCGGGCGGGTGTACGTCGCGGCCCTCGCCAACGCCCGGGCCGCGGGCCGGGCGCTCGCGGAGGACCTCCGGGCGGGCCGGGGCAGGACCCTCCTCATCGCCTGCTCGGGGCGCGAGGGCGGCTTCTGCGAGGAGGACCCGGTGGCGGCCGGGTTCATCCTGGCCCACGTCCGCGCCCGGCTGGGGCTCGCGCAGACCGAGCTCTCCGACACCGCCAAGGCCGCCCTGCGCGTCGCCGAGGGGGCGGGCCGCGACCTCCCGCGCCTCCTGCGCGAGTCCTTCTGGGGCCGCCACCTGACGGCGCTCGGCATGGCCGAGGACATCGCCTTCTGCGGCCGGCTCGACTGGACCGAGGCCGTCCCGAGGCTCGTGGACGGCGCCATCGTGGCGGGGTAGCGGGAGCGAACGATAAGCGACATTTCCGGCTCCTCTTTCCCTCACCCCCTTCCCCTCTCCCGGGGGGAGAGGGGCGCCAAGCCGGAAAGTCACCTCTCGGATACGAAAGTAGCCGCTCTCCCTCTCCCTTTGGGAGAGGGCCGGGGTGAGGGGAATGCCGTGGAGCGAAATTATCCCTCATCGGAAGAGGGAGTGAGGCAATCATGACCGACCGCATCCAGGCCCTGCGCGGCGCGCCCCTCGACCCCGGGAACGTGGACCCGGACCCCCTCGCCCAGTTCCGCCGCTGGTACGGCGAGGCGGCCGAGGCGGGGCAGCTCCAGCCGGACGCCATGCACCTCGCCACGGTGGACGAGGCGGGCCGGCCCTCGGGGCGGATGGTGCTCTACAAGGACCCCCAGGAGTTCCGCCTCGGGGTGGCGGGCTTCCCCTTCTTCACCCACACCGGGAGCCCCAAGGCGCGCGACCTGGCCGGGAACGACGGGGCGGCCCTCACCTTCCATTGGTCCGTGCTGGGCCGCCAGGTGCGCGTCCGGGGGGAGGTCCGCCCCCTGCCGGACGAGGCCGCCGACCGCTACTTCGCCGGCCGGCCCGAGGGCTCCAAGCTCGGCGCCTGGGCCTCCCCCCAGAGCCAGCCCATCGAGAGCCGCGAGGCCCTCATGGCCCGGGTCGAGGAGGTCCGCAGGCGCTTCGAGGGAAAGCCCGTCCCCCGGCCCCCCCACTGGGGCGGCTACTGGCTCGATCCCCACGAGGTGGAGTTCTGGCAGCACCGCGACGACCGCCTGCACGACCGGGTGCTCTACGCCCTCGGGGCGGGGGGAAAATGGGCCCGCCGCCGCCTCGCCCCCTGACTTCCGGATATCTAAATCCTTTAACTCCAGTCACTTGCGTGAATTTTCCCCGGCCGCACATGACCAATCATGCTATAAAAGGCCTATACTGAATACCGAAAAGCGGTCTCCCATCCCAGGAGGCGAGTGTTTACTTTCAAACCACCCCCCCAATGCCTCCCCCCCTGAGGGGGGAAGGAAGAATCCCGCCCCCTTGGGGGAGGGAGCCCTGAGCGGAGCGAAGGGCGATGGGGGGAAAGGAGAGCCCCATGACCGCGTCGGCCACCCACACCGGAGCCTTGCTCGCCACCGGCGCCCGCGCCCGGAGCGTCCTGATGGAGGGCATCGCCAGCGGCCTCCTCGGCGCCCTGGCCGTGGCCCTGTGGTTCTTCCTGCGCGACCTCCTCGAGGGCCAGCCCCTCCACACCCCGGGCGCCCTGGGCCAGAGCCTGGCCGCCCTCCTCGAGGGCCGGGCCGCCCGCGCCGCCGCGCCCGGCGACTCCTTCCCGGGCTCGCTGGTCTTCATCTACAGCGTGGTGCACGGCCTCGCCTTCGTCGCCGCGGGGATCGGCGGCGCCCTGGTGCTCGACTTCGGCCGGCGCAACCCCGGCTGGGAGCTCTACGCCGTCCTCTTCCTCGCCACCCTGGGGATGTGGTTCACCTTCCTCGGCATGATGCTCGTGGGGGTGATCTTCGAGGCCGTGACCATCGTGGACATCCTCATCGCCCACCTCCTCGCCGCCCTCGCCATGGGGGCGTACTTCTGGAGGAGGCATCCGGAGGTGATCGGGGGGGTGTAGGGGGGAGAGAACGAGAGGGGCAGAACTAAAGCAGCGGAGCGTTGTCGCCCCGGCGGGCCATTTCCTTAAAGGCCTCCTCCCATCCTTCGCGCAGCTTCCGGACCGGCGAGATTTCCAGCACCTTTCCGCGCACTCTAATCTCGGCTTCCTCTCCGAAACCGCACCGCGCGAGGAGGGATTCGGGGAGCGGTAGAATGCGGGAATTGCCGATGCGGATGAGGTGGATTTTCATTTTTGCACCTCCACATATCGAACTTTGCGCACCATGTCTTTTATTATACTATATATTCTAGCGCCATTAACAATCAGAAGATGCGAAGGAGCTATTCTTGAGTTTGGTCGTAGCTAAAAAAACCAACAAATTTTTCTGTATCGTTGGCGACTCACAGCTTACACTGACAAATGCCACTCACCAGAATCCCTTGCAGGGGATACTTAAGTCGGTGATTCTTTCAAGCAACCTATGCGTAAGTTTCGCAGGAAACCTGCATTTTGCAGAAGAAGCAATACGAACTATCCCTTCAATAGAGAAATCGACCCTTCAAACTGTCATCGACCACTTTTTACGTTGGCACGAGAAATCAACAGAAGCCCATGCCTCTACCACAGATTTCATTCTTGCCATTGGCGAGCCTCACTTTTGCCTCATCGCAATCAAAGACGCAAGAGCCAATAATGTTGAAACAACTTGGATTGGAAATCAGGATGCATTTTCAGAATTTCAAGAATACATGCAGACAGAAAAATTTCCGCCTTTGCCACATCCACCCGAGGGAAATCTAGCCGCCTCAATTTCGGCCATACTCTGTCCAGAACATCCGGACGCCGATCATTCGACATATACACGTATGAACAATGCAATGGATGCCGTCATCTATAACCAAAAGCATAAAGACGTGGGTGGATTCAAGATTCCAATCGCGACGCACAAGAATGACTTTTGTTATATGCCGTATATGCGGGTTTACCCGGAACCGGTCGTATTGCCTCCTGTGGGAGCAGAAAAAGTTATTCCTTTCGGGACCGTGGAACAGGGCGGATATGCAATAAGCTTCATGATTTCTGATTCGGCCTATCCGGCGTGTGCCGCTATACATATTTTGCAGGCCAAGATAGGCGTTGTCTTTCTCCCAGACACAACCAATATTCCCAAATCATCTTATATCTTTCAAAACATTGACGAGATAGAATTCCGAGAGATGGTCGACAGAGAATATGGAATCAAGGGAGGGGGGCTTGACAATTACGTTGCTCGAGGTGTTCGTCTGGCCAAACAAGGGCGATTTGAAGAAGCACTAGAAGATCTGAATAAGGCTATTCAACTAAATCCGGTTGATGCAGAGGCATACAACAATCGAGGTGGTGTATTTTGTATGTTAGAAAGGTTTGAACTCGCTATCGCTGATTTTTCTAAAGCCATCGAACTTAATCCTACATACCAAAAAGCATACTTAAATCGTGCTAAGACCTTTGAAAGAATCGGGAGGACTCAAGAAGCTACGAACGATATGCAGACAGCAAATACATTAAGAAGCGTTCCCCGTTGAACTGCACTCCTACTACTCAGTGTTATCCCCCCCCACCCACACGAAAAACTCCTTGTTCCCCTTCGTGCCCGTGATGGGGCTCTCGCACAGTGCCCGGAAGGACAAACCGTTCTCCCCGGCGAACGCGCGGACGCCCGCGACGGCCTCGGCGTGCAGGGCCGGGTCGCGGACGATGCCCCCCTTCCCCACCTTCCCCTTCCCCACCTCGAACTGGGGCTTGACGAGGACGAGGATGTCGGCCCCCGGGGCCAGGAGGGCGCGGACGGGGAGGAGCACCTTGGTGGCGGAGATGAAGGAGACGTCGATGACGGCGAGCGTGGGCCGCTCCTCCCCCGCCGCGGCCCGGAAGGCCCCGGGGGTGAGGTGGCGGGCGTTCACGCCCTCCAGGAGGGTGACGCGGGGGTCGTTGCGGAGCTTCCAGTCGAGGAGGCCCTTGCCCACGTCCACGCAGACGACGCGGCGGGCCCCGCGCTGGAGGAGGCAGTCGGTGAAGCCCCCCGTCGAGGCGCCCACGTCGAGGCAGAGCCGGCCCTCGGGGGAGAGGCCGAAGGCGTCCAGGGCGCCCGCGAGCTTGAGCCCGCCGCGGCTGGCGTAGGGGACGGGGTCTTCGAGGAGGGAGATGCCGGCGTCCGGGGCCGTCGGGGCACCCGCCTTCTGGACGGACTTGCCCTCGACCAGGACGCGCCCGGCGAGGATGAGGCCCTGGGCCCGCTCGCGGCTCGGGGCGAGGCCCCGGGCGACGAGGAGCTTATCCAGCCTTTCGGTTCTTGCCATGTCCGGCGGTCTCGCCGGGGTCCTCCGCCTCGATGAGGTCGCGCGCGGCCTGGGTGATGTCGCCGGGGGTGAGGCCGCAGTGCTCGCGCTGGATCTGGGGCGCCCCGTGCTCGATGAAGCGGTCGGGGAGGCCCAGGTTCCTCACCCGCACGCCCGCGAGGCCCTTGGCGGCCAGGAGCTCCAGCACGGCCGAGCCCATCCCGCCCATGAGGCAGCCTTCCTCGATCGTCACGACACGGCGGCACTTGCGCGCCAGGCCCAGCACCCGCGCCTCGTCGAGGGGCTTCACGAAGCGCAGGTTCAGCACCGCCGCCCGGATGCGCAGCTCGGCGAGCTGGGCGGCGGACTCCATCGCGAGGCCCACCATGGGGCCCAGGGCGACGAGGGCCACGTCCTCCCCCTCGCGGAGGAGCTCGGCCTCGCCGAGGGCGAGGGGCTTGATCTCTTCCTCCATCGGCACGCCCTCGCCCGCCCCGCGCGGGAAGCGGACGGCGGCCGGGCCGGGGTGCCCGATGGCGGTGAGCAGCATGCGCTGGAGCTCGTTCTCGTCCTTGGGGGACATCACCACCATGTTGGGGATGCAGCGCAGGTAGGCGAGGTCGAAGGCCCCCTGGTGGGTGGGGCCGTCGTCCCCCACGAGGCCGCCCCGGTCCAGGGCGAAGGTGACGGGGACGTTCGTCAGGCAGACGTCGTGGACGATCTGGTCGTAGGCCCGCTGGAGGAAGGTGCTGTAGATGGCGGCCACGGGCTTGTAGCCCCGGAGCGCGAGCCCGGCCGCGAAGGTGACGGCGTGCTGCTCGCACATGCCCACGTCGAAGCAGCGGTCCGGGAACTCCTTCTGGTAGCCGGTGAGGGCCGTGCCCTCCAGCATGGCCGCGGTGATGGCGACGATCTTCTTGTCCTCGCGGCTGAGCTTGGCCAGGGTGTCGGCGAACACCTTGGAGTAGCTCGGCGGCCCGGCGGCCTTCTTCTTGAACTTGCCCGTCTCGGGGTCGAACTGGGTGACGCCGTGGTAGGTGACGGGCTCCGCCTCGCTGTAGGGGTAGCCGTGGCCCTTGCGGGTGATGACGTGGACGAGGTTCGGCCCCTTGAGGTTCCGCACGTTGCGCAGGGTGGGGATGAGGAGGTCGAGCCGGTGGCCGTCCACCGGGCCGATATAGCGGAAGCCCAGCTCCTCGAAGAGCATCCCCGGCACGACGAGGTTCTTGAGCGAGTCCTCGAACTTCTCCATGAAGCCCACCGCCGTCTCGCCCACCAGGGGGACGTGCGAGAGGAGCTTCTGCACCTCGTCGCGC
This sequence comes from Candidatus Tectomicrobia bacterium, assembly GCA_016192135.1. NCBI lineage: Bacteria > Pseudomonadati > Candidatus Tectimicrobiota > Candidatus Tectimicrobiota bacterium. Next base: position 18,903 of record JACPUR010000039.1, read on the forward strand.
ACCTTGCGGGCGCGGTTGGCCCACTCGCCCGTCATGATGCGGGCGAGGTAGGAGCACATGGCCCCCACGTTGGGCGAGATGCCCATCTTGTTGTCGTTCAGGATGACGGTGAGGTTCCGGCCGGCGTCGCCCGCGTTGTTGAGGGCCTCCATCGCCATGCCGGCGGTGAGGCTGCCGTCCCCGATGACGGCGACGACGTGGAAGTCCTCCCCCGCGAGGTCGCGGGCCGCCGCCATCCCGAGCGCGGCGGAGATGGAGGTGCCGCCGTGGGCCACGTTGAAGTGGTCGTACTCGCTCTCCCGCCGGTCCGGGAAGCCCGAAATTCCCTCCCACTGCCGCAGGGTGTGGAAGCGGTCCCGGCGGCCGGTGAGGATCTTGTGGGCGTAGGCCTGGTGGCCCACGTCCCAGATGAGCTTGTCGCGGGGGGTGTCGTAGATGTAGTGGAGCGCCACCACCAGCTCGGCCGCGCCGAGGGAGGCGCCCAGGTGGCCCCCCGTCATGGAGGTCACCTGGATGATCATGTCCCGCAGCTCGCTCGCGACCTGCGGCAGGGCCTCCTGGGGAAGCTCCCGCAGGTCGGCCGGGCAGTTGACGCGCTCCAGCAGCTCGCCCATCGTCGTCTCTTCTCCGAAGCCATCGCGAACGGGGGACGAGCGGGCAGCCGGTCCCTTCCGGGGCCCCCTCCGGGAGAATCACGATCCTAAGGAATGTTCAGGATCTCCGCAAGACAATAAAACGAACCAGCCCCGCCAGGGCGGGCGCCCCGCCCGGCAGGGGCGAAAGGGCGGCGAGCGCCTCCTCGCAGGCCTCCCGCGCCATGCGCTTCGAGGCCTCGAGGCCGTGGAGGGCCGGGTAAGCCGCCTTCCCGTGCGCGGCGTCCGAGCCGGCCGCCTTCCCCATCTGCTCGGGGCTCCCCTCCACGTTCAGGATGTCGTCCACGATCTGGAAGGCCAGCCCCGCGCGCTCGCCGTAGCGGGCGAGCGCCCGGAGCGCCCCCGCGTCCCCTCCGCCCAGGAGCCCCCCCAGGCTGACCGAGCAGCGGATCATGGCGCCCGTCTTGAGCCGGTGGATCTCCTCGAGCTCCCGGGGGGCGCTCACCTTCCCGCCCGCGCGGATGTCGAGGAGCTGCCCCCCCACCATCCCGGGGGCGCCCGCTGCCTCGGCCAGCATGCGCACCCCTTCGAGCACCCGCCCGGCCCCCGCCCGGCGGACCATCTCCTCGTCCGCCATGAGGCCGAAGGCGAGGGTGAGGAGGCCGTCCCCCGCGAGGATGGCCGCGGCCTCGCCGTGCACCTTGTGGTTGGTGGGGAGGCCCCGCCTGAGATCGTCGTCGTCCATGGCGGGCAGATCGTCGTGGATGAGCGAGTAGGTGTGGATGCACTCCAGCGCGCAGGCCGCCGGCAGCACGGCCCCGGGGTCGCCCCCCACGGCCTCGGCCCCCGCGGCGCACAGCACCGGCCGCAGGCGCTTGCCTCCCGCGAGGAGGCTGTAGCGCATGACACGGTACATCTCGGGCGGCGCCCCGCCCCGCTCGGGCACGCGCCGGCCGAGCTCCTCCTCGACGCGCGCCGCCCACTCGCGCAGGTAGGCCTCGGCGTCCACGGCGGCCTCAGGATTCATCGTCCTCCTCGTCCTCTTCCTCGTCCTCCTCGAAGGCCTGGAGGGAGAGGGCGTCCTCGGTCTCCCCCGCCAGCTCCTCGATGCGCTTCTGGGCCGCGTCGAGCTGTTGGCGGCAGAAGCGGAAGAGGCCCACCCCCTCCTCGTAGAGCCCCACCGCCTTCTCCAGCGGGGGCTCCCCGCCCTCCAGCTCCTCGACGATGGCCTCCAGGCGCTCGAGCGCCTCCTCGAAGCTCTTGGGCGGGCCGCCCTCGGGCCCCTTGCTGTCCCCGCCCTTCCTCGCGGCGCTCATGCCGAATTTCCCTCCGATTGGGGTGCCCCTGAACCGCGCCGCCCTGCCCGTGTGCCAAAGAACAACATGCCTCGTCGGTTTTCCCCCTCCCCCTCCGGGGGAGGGGGAGGGGGAAGATTCCCATAAGGCTTTTCCCTCCCCCCCTACCCCCTCCCGGAGGGAGGGGGAGAAACACGGCTGCTCTCCCTTTGGAAGAGAGGGGCCGCGCCACGAGAGCGCTGGCCGCGCATATGCGGCGGCCAGCGATCAATCCGGCGAATTTTACCCCGAGGGGCTCGCGGGAGGGGCGGCGGTGCCGCCTTCTCCCCGGCTCTCCTCGACCCGGCAGACCAGCGTCCCCCGGTGGAGCCGGAGGCGCACCCGCTCCCCGGGCGGGGCCTGGCCCGCCTCGCGGAGGAGGGCGCCGTCCCGCTCCCGGTAGGCCAGGCTGTAGCCCCGGGCCAGGACGGCCAGGGGCGACACCCCTTCCAGCCGCCCCGCCTGGGCGGCCAGGGCGGATTCCTTTCTCTCCCGCAGCCGGGCCTGGGCGGCCGCGAGCCGCTTCAGCCGATCCACCAGGCTCTCCCCGCACGCCTGGACCCGGACCCGCGGCGAGGCGGCCTGGAGGCGCGGCACGAAGGCGGCCAGCGCCGCCTCCCGCGCCCGGCCCGCGTGGCGCGTCTCCCGGAAGAGGCGGCGGAAGAGCCCGTCCATCCGCTGGGCCAGGGCCTCGAGGCCCGCCTCGGGCCGGCGGAAGGCGCGCTCCCGGCCCAGATCGGCGAGCCGCTCCTCCGCCGCGTCCAGCCGGGCGCGGGCGCAGCGCGCCAGGGGGAGGGGGAACCGCCGGAGGTCGCGCGCGAGCGCCAGCCAGCCCCGGGCCGCACGCTCGGCCGCCGCCGTGGGGGTGGAGGCGAACTCGTCCGCGGCGAGGTCGGTGAGGGCGGTGTCGATCTCGTGGCCCACCGCCGAGAGCACGGGGGTCTCGCAGGCGGCGACGGCGCGCGCGGCCTCCTCCTCGTTGAAGGCCCAGAGGTCCTCCCGGCTCCCCCCGCCCCGGCCCACGATGATGAGGTCGGCGGGGCGCCCCAGCCGCGCGAGGCCCCGGTCCGCCCGCCGCAGCGCCGCCGCGACGGAGGCGGCGGCGCCCTCGCCCTGGACGCGGGTGTGCACCACGACCACCTCGACGATGGGCGCGCTCTCCCGCAAGACCCGGAGCATGTCCCGCAGCGCCGCGCCCTCGCGGCTCGTGACGAGGGCCACCCGGCGGGGGCGCTCGGGCAGGGGCACCTTGCGCGAGGGGTCGAAGAGGCCCTCCAGCGCCAGGCGCTGGTGGAGCTGGCGGAAGGCCACCTCCAGCGCACCCTCCCCCAGGGGCTCCATCGAGAGGGCGCAGATCTGGAAGCGCCCGTCCCGCTCGTAGAGGGTGATCTGGCAGCGGACGAGGACGCGCATCCCGTCCTGGGGCTGGAAGCGGAGGAAGCGCCTCCGCCCCGAGAACATCACCGCCCCCGCCTTGGAGGCGGCGTCCTTGAGGTCGAAATAGGCGTGGCCCGAGGGGTAGAGGCGCCAGGAGGAGATCTCTCCCTCCACCAGCACCTCGCGGAACTCCTCCTCCAGCAGCCCCTTCACCCGGGCGTTGAGCTGGGAGACGGTGAGGACGGGAGGCCGGGCGGGGGCGGCCCGCGGCCCGAGGAGGTCCACCATCAGCGGCCCTCTCCCAGGGCGCGGAGGCGGAAGGCGCGCACGGTGTTCACCATGAGCATGGCGATGGTCATGGGGCCCACGCCTCCGGGCACGGGGGTGATGGCCGAGACCTTGGGGAGGAGGGCCTCATAGTCGCAGTCTCCCACGAGCTTCTCCCCCACCCGGTTGATCCCCACGTCCACCACCACGGCCCCCTCGCGCACCATGTCCGCCGTGACGAAGCGGGCCTTGCCGATGGCGGCGACCACGATGTCCGCCTCGCGCGCCACGGCGGGGATGTCCCTCGTGCGGGAGTGGCAAATGGTGACGGTCGCGTTCTCGTGCAGGAGGAGAAGCGAGAGCGGCAGGCCCACGATCTTGCTCCGCCCGATCACCACGGCGCGCTTGCCCGAGATCTCGATCTCGTAGTGCTTGAGCATCTCGATCACCCCGGCCGGGGTGCATGGCTTGAGCAGGCCCTGCTTGGGGGCGAGGAGGCCGAAGTTCTCGGGGTGGAAGACGTCCACGTCCTTCCCGAGGGCCACCCGGCGCAGCACGGCCTCCTCCTTGATCTGCTTGGGCAGGGGAAGCTGGACGAGAATGCCGTCCACCGCCGGGTCGGCGTTCAGCCTGTCGAGCAATCCTTCGAGATCGCGCTGCGAGGTTTCCGCGGGGAGCCGGTGGTCGAAGGTGGCGATGCCCAGCTCGTTGGCCTTCTTGCCCTTGAGGCGCACGTAGACCTGGGAGGCGGGGTCCTCCCCCACCAGGACGACGGCCAGGCCCGGCGGGCGTCCCGCGCGGGAGGCGAGGCCGGGGATCGCGGCCTGGAGCTCGCCGAGCAGCTTGTCGGCGACGGGCTTTCCCTTGAGGACGGTCGCGGACGAGGTCTGGGTCACGGAACCTCCGGCGGTGCGAGGCGGGCGGAATCGAAGCGTCAGACGGTGATCTTGCCGTCCTTCACGATGACCTGATCGTCCGCCCAGACGGTGGGGCGGTCGAAGATCATGTCCACGTGCAGGGGGGCGACGACCTTCCCCCCGATGCTCCCGCTGTCCCCCACGGCCATATGGCAGGTGCCCCAGGCCTTCTTGGCCTCGCGCATCGTCTCTCGGGCGCGGCAGGCGGGGTTGGTGCCGATGGCGAACTCGGCCACGTTCTTGGCCAGCTCGCCGTACTCCTCCAGGAGCCGCCAGAAGCGCTCGGCCGCGGGGCTCCCCGTGATGGAGGCGACCTTGCCTCCCCGCACCTCCAGGCGGATGGGCTCCTTCACGAAGCCCAGGTCCTTGCGCTCGATGGAGAAGGGGTTGACCATCACCCCCTCCGCCGAGCCCTCCACCGGGCTCATGGCGGCCTCCCCGTCCGGCACGGCGGTGAACTCCCCCGGATTCCGCGCCACCCCGACCAGGGGGAAGCAGGTGCGTCCCTCCAGGGAGAAGCGCATGTCCGAGCCCTCGGGGGTGGTGAAGCGGCCCCGCTTGGCCCGGGTGAGGATGTCCGAGAGCTTGCGGGTGGTGCGCGCCACCTCGTCGTAGTCGGCGAGGGCGCCCCCGGCCACCATCATGTCCTCCCGCCAGCCCCACATGTCCAGGATGCGGGCGCCCTTCTTCAAGGCCGCCCGGGCGGTGTCGGTGTGGACCGTGGCGAAGCTCGTCTGGAGCACCACCACGTCCGAGGCCGCCATGGCCGCCCCCACCTGGGGCAGGGGGTCGACCCCCCCCATCTGGTGGGGCGGCATGTGCATGATGGCCAGCTTCGCCCCCGCCCCGCTCAGGGCGTGGGCCAGGGCCTCGGTGATGGAAGCGGGGCGGTCCGGATCGGTGACGAGGATGGCCCGCTCCCCCGGCTTCACGGCCAAGACCTGCTCCACCAGCCGGCGGGCCGTGGGGGCCATGTTGTATTTGATCATGGCGCTCTCTCCGCCGCGGGAGGCGTTTCGGGAATCCTTGGAAAATGAGCCGGATGAGAGGAAAATCCCCCAGTGCGGCCCATTATAGAAGCCCCCTCCGGGGGGCCGCAACCCGGGGGCGGAAGGCAAGGACACCTGAGGGCATTTTCTGTAGGGGCGGTTCGCGAACCGCCCCTACAGATTCGAATCGGCAAGGGACGTTTGTAGGGGCGTTCCATGGAACGCCCCTACGGGATACCTAAACCAACCACGTGGAAAGGACGATCATGCCCGGCCCCAAGACCCCCTGCCTGACGGTGGAACATCGAGATGGAGGGGGACGCCGTCCTCATCGAGCGCAGGCCCTCCCGCCCGGCTGGGCCCTGACCCTCCAGGGCCGCGGGGGAGAAAACCCCCGATGCGGCCGGGCTGGCCGGCACCATGAAAAGATCTGAGCCTGGGAATAAATGGGATATAGGGGTGTTAATTTCGCGGAAACAAAGATATTCCCGGGCCGGGTTGAATGTACAGGAGGGTGCGCGGAGCCATCGTGAAACTGGGCTTCAAGCCCCGCCGCCGCCCAAATCCCGGGAACCGGCGGGGGGAGACGCCGCGCGAGGCTGCCCCACCGCGTGCAATCTCTCCTCGGGAAATTCTGCTTCTCCGCCTACGCGACGTGCCCCTACTTCCCGGAGCGCGGGAGGGTGCGGGGGACAGAGGGCGAATCCATGGAAACCCAATGGGAAGCCCCTTCCATTGGAGGGAACGGTCCAGGAATGAAGCGCGTCTTGATCGTGGACGACGATATGCGAAGCCGGCTCCTGCTGATGGCCATGGTGGAGTACATGGGCCATGAGGCGGAGGACGCGCGGGACGGGTTCGAGGCGCTCGCCAAGGTGCGGCTGGGCTTCGACCTCGTGCTCCTCGACATCGTGATGCCCGGGATCGACGGGTTCGAAGTGGTCCGGCAGCTCCGCGAGGACCCCGAGACGGCCGACCTGCCCGTCCTCATGGTGACGGGGATGGACAGCAAGGAGGAGCGCATCCGCTCCATCCGGGTCGGGGCGAACGACTTCATCTCGAAACCGGTCGACTCCACGGAGCTCTCGGTGCGCATGTCCTTCCTCCTCAAGATGAAAGAGGCCCAGGACGAGATCAAGCGCACCCGCGCGGAGCTCCAGGAGATGCTCGAGAAGCGGACTTCCATCCTGCGCAAGTCGCTCGAGGAAATGGCCAACGCCCAGCGCATGGCCCACGAGGCGCAGCTGGAGACCATCCACCGTCTCGCCGTGGCCGCCGAGCTCAAGGACAAGGACACGGGGGCTCACATCAAGCGAATGAGCCGCTTCTCCTCCCTCGTCGCCCGCGGCCTGGGCCTCCCGCCGGGCGAGGTGGAGATGGTCTTCCGGGCGAGCCCGATGCACGACGTGGGGAAGCTGGGCATCCCCGACAAGAACCTGCTCAAGCCCGGCAGGCTCGACGAGGAGGAGTGGCGGGTGATGAAGCAGCACACCGTCATCGGCAGCCGCATCCTCGGGGGCTCCTCTTCGGATCTCTTGCGGGCGGGGGAGGTGATCGCCCTCTCCCACCACGAGCGCTGGGACGGGAGCGGCTACCCGGCCGGCCTGCGGGAGGAGGAGATCCCGCTGTGGGGGCGCATTTGCGCCGTGGCCGACGTCTTCGACGCCCTGACGAGCCCGCGGCCCTACAAGAAGGCCTTCCCCAATGAAGAGGCATACGCGCTCATGCAGGAGGGGCGCGGCACGCATTTCGACCCCCGCGTGCTCGAAGTCTTCTTCGATCGATTGGAGGAGGTCGAGGAAATCCAGGCGCGGCACAGGGATGAAGAACTGCTCTGCGGATTGGAGGGGTGATGCTCAAGCAGTGCTGCCATTGCTTCAAGATCCTGGGGACGGACGGGGGGTATCACAGCCTCGGGCTTCCGGGCCCGATCGCCGAGCTTTGGGTGAGCGACTCGCTCCGGAGATTCGTCCCCGTGTCCCACGTTGTTTGCGGCGACTGCCTCGATGGCCCGGCGGCCGCCTCCGCGGGCGGACCCGAGGCCGTCCGGCTTGAGACGTGCCCGTTGCAGGCCCACTCCGAAGATTTCGGGTTGCTGTGCTTCAACCCGGGCACCGGGGAAATCTTTGAACCGCCGGCCGAGGTGAAGCGGGACTTCTGCGACGGCACTTCACATTTCCGGGTTTGCCCGTTCTTCCGCATCTTCCGGGAGGCTCCGGAATCCCTCGGCCGTGGCGCCGCCGAAACGAGAAAGGGCGGCGCAGCCTGAAACGCCGCCCTTTGGGGGAATGTGAGCTTTCGTCGGCTCAGCCCCAATAATTCCTTCCACGCCGTCACTCGCTCTTTATTCTTTTAAAGGCCCCCCAGGCGGAATCAAGGACTCCGCCAAGAAGCGGCCTCGACTCTTATCTGAAAGTAGGGGCGAGGCATGCCTCGCCCCTACGGACGAAATGCGCGGAACCGCATTGAGGGACGACCCCATGCCCGGCCTCAAGACCCCCTACCTGACGGTGGACGTGATCATCGAGATGGAGGGGGGCGTGGTCCTCATCGAGCGCAAGAACCCGCCCCCCGGCTGGGCCCTCCCCGGGGGCTTCGTGGACTACGGCGAAACCCTGGAAGAGGCGGCCGTCCGGGAGGCCAAGGAGGAAACCTCGCTCGACGTCGAGCTCCTCCGCCAGTTCCACGCCTACAGCGACCCCCGCCGAGACGCCCGCCAGCACAACGTCACCGTGGTCTTCCTCGCCCGGCCCGTGGGAGGCGCCCTCCGGGGCCGGGACGACGCCCGCCGCGCCGCCGTCTTCCGGCGGGAGGACCTCCCTCCCCTGGCGTTCGATCATGGCGAGATTCTGAGGGATTATTTCGAGGGAAGGTATCCGTAGGGGCGCGCGGCCGCGCGCCCCTACAAAGCCATCACGGCCCCCCCTCGCCCCACCCCCCGCCCCTCGTGTTACCATGGCCGTAGCGGCCCCGGGCGGGGCCGGAAGCCTTTGGGGAGATCGCCCGTGCTTCGCACGCTCTTCCGCCTCCAGCGGCGGGCCATGTATTTGATTCGGAAGGACATCCAGGCCGCCCTGGAGCGCGACCCGGCCGCCCGCTCCAAGGCCGAGGTCATCCTCTGCTACCCGGGCTTCCACGCCATCGTCATGCACCGGCTGGCCCACTTCATCTGGCAGCGCGGGTTCTGCCTTCTCGCGCGCTGGCTGAGCCACATCAGCCGCTTCCTGACCGGCATCGAGATCCACCCCGGCGCCCGGATCGCGGAGGGCTTCTTCATCGACCACGGGATGGGGGTGGTGATCGGCGAGACCTCGATCATCGGGCGCAACTGCACCATCTACCACGGAGTCACTCTGGGGGGCGTGAGCCTCCAGAAGGGGAAGCGCCACCCCACCCTGGAGGAAGGGGTCGTCGTCGGGGTGGGCGCCCGCATCCTGGGCCCCCACGCCATCGGGGCGGGGAGCCGGGTGGGGGCGGGCTCGGTCGTGATCTCGAACGTCCCGCCCGGCTGCACGGTGGTGGGGGTGCCGGCGCGCATCGTCTTCCGGGACGGCGAGGGCAAGCTCGATCAGCCCGTGCCCCTGGCCTTCAACCACCACCTGCTCCCCGACCCCGTCGAGGGGGCCATCCAGGCCCTCAACCTCCGCATCGCCCATTTGGAGCGGGAGCTGGACCAGCTCCACGAGTCGGCGGGCCGCGAGCGGCGGAAGCTGGAATGAGGCGGGTCTATCTCGATCACAACGCCACCACCCCCGTGCGGCCCGAGGTGGCCGAGGCCATGCGGAGGTGCCTGGGCGCCCTGTTCGGCAACCCCAACAGCATCCACTCCTTCGGGCGCGAGGCGCGCGCCGCGGTGGAGGAGGCACGCGCCCAGGCGGCCGCCCTCATCGGCGCGGAGCCCGAGGAGATCCTCTTTACCTCGGGCGGCACCGAGAGCGACAACCTGGCCCTGCGCGGCGCCCTGGCCGCGGCGGGGGGCGGGGGGCACATCGTCACCACGGCGGTCGAGCACCACGCCGTCCTCGACACCTGCAAGGCCCTCGAATCGGACCGGCTCCAGGTCACCTACGTCCCGCCGGACAAGGCCGGCCGGGTGGCGGCCGGGGACGTCGCCGGCGCCATCCGCCCGGACACCCGCCTCGTCTCCGTCATGTGGGGGAACAACGAGGTGGGCACCCTCCAGCCCGTCCGGGAGATCGCGGCGCTCTGCCGGGAGCGGGGCGTCCCATTCCACACCGACGCCGTGCAGGCGCTGGGCAAGGCCGGGATCGACGTGCGGGCGCTGGGGGCGGACTTCCTCTCGGCGAGCGCCCACAAGATCAACGGCCCGAAGGGCGCGGGCTTCCTCTACGTGCGGAAGGGCGCAAGGCTCGCCCCGCTCCAGACCGGGGGGGGCCAGGAGCGGGATATCCGGCCCGGCACCGAGAACGTCCCGGGCATCGTGGGGCTGGGCGAGGCCTGCCGGCTGGCCCGCGAGGAGGGACCCGCGCTCGCCCGCTCCCTCGCCGCCCTGCGCGGCCGGCTGGAAGCCGAGGCCTGCGAGCGCATCCCGGACACGGTGGTGAACGGGGACCCGGACCGCCGCCTGCCCGGGACGGCCAACCTGAGCTTCCCCGGCGCCGAGGGGGAGACCCTGCTCATCCGGCTGGACCTCGAGGGGATCGCCGTGAGCACGGGCTCGGCCTGCAGCGCGGGCTCGACCGAGCCCAGCCACGTCCTCCTGGCCATGGGCCTCCCGATGGAGGTGATCCGGGGGTCGCTGCGCTTCAGCCTGGGGTGGGGCAGCACCGATGCGGACGTGGACCGCCTCCTGGAGGTGTTGCCCGAGGCCGTCCGTCGGGTGCGGGCCATGGCTCCCCGGGAGAAAGCGCGGTGACGGCCTACAAGGACGAGCACCACTACAACGAAACCGTCCTCGCCCACATCGCCGAGCCCCACAACGTCGGCACGATCGAGAACGCGGACGCCGTGGGCCGGGGCACAAACCCGGCCTGCGGGGACGAGGTGACGCTCTACCTGCGCTTCGAGGGGGGCAAGGTCGCGGAGGCCAAGATGGAGATCCTGGGCTGCGGGGCCATCACGGCCTCGATGAGCAGCCTGACCGACCTGGCGCGCGGCAAGACGCCCGAGGAGCTGATGGCCCTGACCGCCGAGGAGATCGCCCTGAGCGTGGGCGGGCTCCCCCGCCACAAGCGCCACTGCGCCCAGCTCGCCCAGCGCGTGCTGCGGGACGCCTTGAGGGGGCGGGGGTAGGGGCGCACGGCCGTGCGCCCCTACATTCATCCGTTGCAAGGGATCAGGAAATGGCCATAGAAACGATCCGGGTGGAGCAGCGGGAGCACCAGCGCGGCGCCGCCCTGGCGGTGGAAGGGGACGCCACCCCCGAGGCCGTCGGCAGGGCGTGGGGGCGGCTCCTCCTCCGCTGCAAGGGTGTCCCCTCCGCGGGCCCCGCCTTCGGCCTCCGCCACCCGGACGGCCGCTACGAGGCCTGCTGGGCGCTCTTCCCCGGCCACCCCCTCCCCGAAGGGCTCCACGAGACGGAGGCGCCGGGCGGCTGGTACGCCGCGGCCGTCCACGCCGGCCCCTATGACGGGATCGAGGAGACCCTTCGGCTCATCCTCGACGAGTGGCTGCCCCATGGTGGATTCCGCCGCCGGGAGGGGCCCATCGCCGAGCGCCTCCTGACCGATCCGCGCGAGGTGGCGGAAGGAGAGCTCCGGACGGAGATTCTCGTGCCGCTCCGGCCAGACCCGGCGGAGTGAATCGCCGGCATCACGGGCGAAAATTACGCGCCCCTGAATCCCCGTAGGGGCGGTTCGCGAACCGCCCCTACAAACACATCGTGCCTTGTGTCTTCTGTAGTCTTCCGCAGGGGCGGCCCCTCCTACGGGGGGCCGACGCCTTTTGCTCCGGAGACGGAGGCCCTTCGGAGGGCGAAGGCCCCCGCGGCCATCCTTCCGGGGCAGTCACGGGGGCCTGCCCCCTATCTTTTCATCCCCGCCTATTCCCCCGGCTTCTCGCAGGCGAAGACCCAGTGCGTCCCCATCCGCGACAGCAGGGGAACGCGCTGAAAGATGATCTCCGCGGGCAGGGCGAAACGCGCGTACTGCTCCTCCGTGCAGCCCGGGAAGAGCCGGGCGGCGGGGCGGTGGAGGCCGGGCAGGAAGGCGTAGCTCCCGAGCCAGAGGAGCCTGAGCCCCGCCCCTCCGGCCAGGGCGGCGATCTGCGCGCAATCGAAGCTCGCGTGGGGGTAGGCCTTGCCGGCGGCATGATCCTCCTTCACCAGGTTGCGAGGCGGAAGCACGGCCGGGAAGAAGAGCCCGGCCAGGCGCTCCAGGAGGATGAGGGGGTTGAGCAAGTGGAAAGGGAGAAGGCATCCGGTGTTATCGGTGCTGGCGATGAGGACCCCGCCGGGCGCGAGAGTGTCCGCGATCTCGCGCATGGCCCGGGACGGGTCGGCCAGGTGCTCGACCACCTCCAGGCAGGTGACGAGCCCGAAGGCGCCCCGGCGGACCGGGAGCCGGGCGGCGTCGGCCTGGACGGCGGGCCGGCCGGTCTTCCGGGCGGCCCGGCGGAGGGAGAGGGTGTCGAGGTCGAAGAGGAACACCTGATGGCCGACCCGGACGTGCTCGATGCTCACCTCCCCGGCGAGGCAGCCCACGTCCCCGGCGCGCCCGCCCTGCCGGGAGAAGCGGCGGAGCCACCGCCGCGCGTGGCGCCTTCTGAGGTGGTGGGCCGGGTCCACCCGCGCCACGGGCCGCTCCCCGAACTCCGCCTCCAGGTCGGGCAGCGGGTTCGCCACCCCGGCGTCCCCCTTCCGCTCCCGGCGGTAGTAGGCGGCGACGGCATCCCCGCCGTCCAGGAGGCGCCGGAGGAGGTCGGCCTCGCGGGCGTGGCGGCGCAGGTGCCAGGCGCGGTGGGCCGCGTAGTGGAGGCCCATCCAGGCGAGGAGGGCCGCCCGCATCCCAGCGCCGGCCCCGATGAAGTAGGCCGCCCCTCCCCAGGCAAGGAGCCCCGCGAGGTAGACCCGCAGGCGCATGAGGCGGGGGAGCCACTCCGGCGCCCACAGCGGCACCGGCGGCCGGCCCGCCTCGGCGGCGAAGCTCAGGGGATGGGGGTCCGCCGGGCCCATGCCCGCGCCCCCGCGGCCTCGCGGATCGGGGGCGGCGGCGCCGGGCCGGTTCACGGCAGCTTGGAGAAGTCTATCTTCTGGACGGAGACCACTTCGAAGGTGCGCTTCCCGCCGGGGAGCTGGACGGTCACCTCGTCGCCGGGCTCGCGCTGGAGGATGCCCTTCGCGAGGGGGGCGGAGTAGGCGATGACGCCGTTCGAGAGATTGCTCTCCTCCTCGCCCATGATCTTGTAGGTGACCTCCTGGTCCTTGTCCACGTCGAGGAGGGTGACCTGGGTGCCGATGGTCACCTTGTCCCCGTTGATGGGAAGCTCCTCGATGAGGGCCGCGTCCTGGATGCGCTCGAGGATGCGGCCCACCTCGTGCTTGAGGGTGGCCTGGAGCTCGATGGCCGCGTCCCACTCGGCGTTCTCGCGCAGGTCCTTGTAGGCCGCCGCCTTGGCGAGCTCCTGGGCCACCTCGGTCTTGAGGCGCTGCTGGATGGCCTCGGCCTTCTCCCGGAGGCGCTGGAGGCTCCGGCGTGTCAGGTAGTACGGCATCGCTTCCTTCCTAACCCTGAATGGGCGATTGGCCGGTCACACCGCCGCGGGCTTGGCCGCGATCCCCGCGGCGTCCGGACGGCCCGGCGCCCCCGGCGAGGCGCGGCGGACGCGGAAGTCGAAGCCCGTCTCCCCGGCGAAGGCGTCGATGAGCCGCCGGGTGATGGGGCCTGGCACGGGCGCCTTGGGGCGGAAGCTGTCCACCTCCCGCACCGGAAGCGCGCAGATGGCGCTCGAGGTGAGGAAGAACTCCTCCGCCTGGGCCAGGTCGTAGAGGGTGAAGTCGCGCTCCTCGCAGGGGATGCCCAGCCGCGCGGCCAGCTCGAAGACCGCCTTGCGGGTGACGCCCTCGAGGATGTTCCGCTCGGGCGGCGTCCAGAGCGCGCCGTCCCGCACCATGAAGAAGTTGGCGGATGAATTCTCGGCCACGTTCCCCCGGATGTCCAGCATGAGCGAGAGCGAGCCGCTCGCGGCGGCGTCGAGCTCGGCCAGGATCTGGTTCATCTTGCTCGTCACCTTGGCGCGCGCCTCGATGCACTCGGGCGGCGTCCGCCGGGTGGGCGTCACCGACACGCGCACGCCCTTCTCGTACTTCTCGGGGATGTCATCGAGGGGCGCCGGCCGGTGGAAGATGAACACCGTCGCCTTGCGGGGGGCGCCCGCGGCCATCGAGGGGGTATCCTCCCCGCGGGTCACCCAGTGGCCCACCCGGCAGAGGCCCTCCGGGTCGATGCGGCAGAGATTCGTCTCGTGGAGCGCCAGGGTGGCCTCGCGCATCTCCCGCTGGCTCAGGCCGGGGTCCACCCGGATGTAGCGCAGCGAGCGGTAGAGCCGGTCGATGTGGTCGTCCAGCCGGTAGAGCTTGTGCCCGAAGCAGGGGGTGATCTCGTACACCCCGTCCCCCCAGAGGAAGCCCCGGTCGAAGGGCGAAACCCGCGCCAGGCCCTCCTCGACGATCTCTCCGTTCAGGTAGGCAAAGCGATCCCCCGGCATCCGGCCTCTCCGTCCCCGCGTCGCGAGGCAAAAGAATGGCGGCGCCGCCTATTTTCGCAGGTGGCACCGCGGAATGGACTCCTCGTCCTTTCCCGGGATCATACATGGAACCGCCGCGCGCGGAAAGGGGGGAATCACCCCCGGCGCAAACGTCCGTAGGGACGGGTTTCAAACCCGCCCCTACACGAAAAACCGCATCATCCCATCCGTAGGGGCGAGGCATGCCTCGCCCCTACATTGCCCGCCGGCCGGCTGCCTCCGTAGGGGCGGCCCCCCGTGGCCGCCCCTTTTGGGTGTGGGGCAGGCACGGGGGCCTGCCCCTACGGGTTCTTATCCCGTCCGCGATTTCCCTTTAGGCTGGCCTTGTCTTTCTTCCCCGGCCGCCCCCACCCCCCGCCGCCCGGGGTCTCGATCCGGATGACGTCCCCGGCCCGGGCCTCGACCCGCGCCTTACCCGGAAGGCGGATGGCCTTCCCGCCCCGGAGGAGGCTGTTGCGCCCCGTCGCCCCGGGCCGGCCACCCTTCAAGGGATAGGGCGCGAGGACCCGCCGCTCGGTCATGAAGGAGACGGTGGCATCGGCCCTGAGCTCGATCTCGCGCACGATGCCGTCGCCCCCCCGGTGGAGGCCCCGCCCGCCGCTCCCCCGCCGCACGGTGTAGCGCCTCACCCGGAAGGGGTAGGCGTGCTCCAGGGCCTCGACCGGGGTGTTCATGGTGTTGGTCAGGTGGGTGTGGATGGCGTCCTCGCCGGGGCCGAGGGGGCCTCCGCCCATCCCGCCCCCGGTGGTCTCGTAGTAGGCATAGGATTTTCCGCCGCGATGGCCCCGCCGGGGATCGAGCCCCCCGATGGAGAGGTTGTTCATCGTCCCGCACGAAGCGGCCGGGACGATCCCGGGGCAGGCCTGGGCCAGGGCGCCCAGCACAACGTCCACCATCCGCTGGCTCGTCTCGACGTTCCCGCCCGCCACCGCCGCCGGGAAGACGCTGTTCACCACGGTGCCCGGGGGCGCAATTACTTCGATGGGGTCCATGCAGCCCGCGTTGTTCGGGATGTCGTAGGGCACGAGGCAGCGCACGGCGTAGTAGGCCGCGGTGCGGGCGATGCTCTCGACCGCGTTCACGCTCCCCCGCGTCTGGGGGGCGGAGCCCGTGAAGTCCACCCGCAGCCGGTCGCCCTTCACCGTGACCTCGACGCGGATGGGCACGGGGCCCGAGCCCGCGCCGTCGTCGTCCATGAAGTCCTCGAAGCGGTAGGCGCCGTCCGGGATGCTCCGGATGGCGGCCCGCGTCATCCTCTCGGCGTAGGCCTGGAGCTCCCGGGTGTAGCGCAGCGCCGCCGGAAGCCCGTGCCGGCCGATGATCTCGAGGAGCCGCCGCTCCCCCACCCGGTTCGCCGCGATCTGGGCCGAGAGGTCCCCCTCCCGCTCCTCCGGGGTGCGCACGTTGGCGAGAATGAGGGCCAGGACGTCTTCCTCTACCTTCCCCCCGCGCACGAGCCTGACGGGCGGGATGACCACCCCGTCCTGGAAGATCTCGGTGGTGATGCTCATCGAGCCCGGGGCCGAGCCCCCCACGTCGGCGTGATGGGCCCGGTTGGCGGCGTAGTAGACGAGCCTCTTCCCCGCGTAGACCGGGGCGATCAGGGTGATGTCGGGCAGGTGGTTCCCCCCGTGGAAGGGGTCGTTCAGCGCCACCATGTCCCCGGGGTCGAGCCTCATCCGCCCGATCACGTACTCGACCGACATGGGCATGGAGCCCAGGTGGGCGGGCAGGTGGGCGGCCTGGGCGGCCATCCGCCCCTCCGCGTCGAAGAGGGCGCAGGAGTAGTCCCGCCGCTCCTTGATGTTGGGCGAGAACGAGGAGCGGCAGAGCGCCACCCCCATCTCCTCCGACGCCGAGAAGAAGAGGCTGCGGAAGACCTCGAGGAGGATGGGGTCGGGGGATATTTTCCTGGCCACGCCTGTTTCACCCCCTCAGGATGTCATTCCGAGGGAGCGCAGCGACCGAGGAATCTGCTTCACGTCTTGAAAAGCAGATTCCTCGCTGCGCTCGGAATGACAGGCTTTGGGCACTTCAGTCATTGTGCCCCCTCGCACACCAGATTCCCCCGCCCGTCCACCCGGCACGTCCACCCCGGCGGCAGCACGGTCGTCGCGCTGAACTCGCTGACGAGGGCGGGGCCCCGGAAGCGGTCCCCGGCCCGCAGGAGCGCCCGCTCGTAGAGGGCGCCCCGGACCTTCTTCCCCTCGAAGATCATGGGGGCATGGCCGAGCCGGGCCCGGGCGCCGTCCCGCCCGCCCGAAGGCGCCCGCGCGGCGGGGGGGCTCTCGACCTTCCCGATGGCCCGCACCCGGAGCGTCACGATCTCGGCGGGCCGCTCGGGGTTGGAGGTGCCGAAGCGCGCCTGGTGCAGGGCGTCGAAGCGCCGGCGCAGGCCGCCCTCTCCCTTCCCGCCGCCCCTTCCTTTCATGGGCACCGTGATCTCGTAGGACTGGCCCTGGTAGCGCAGGTCGGCCATGCGCTCGACGAGGGGCCGGGGAAAGCCCTCCTCCCTCAGCTCGCGCCGGGCGCGGTCCGTGAGGGGCTTGAAGAGTTTCTCCAGCGCCCCCGGGGACGAGGAGGCGGGGAGGAGGACGGTGCGCCCGTAGTCCTTCACCACGTCGGCGG
>JACPUR010000040.1 GCA_016192135.1 Candidatus Tectomicrobia bacterium
AGCGCCCCGGTGCTGATGCCGTGGTTGATCATCTGGAGCTGGGCGCCCAGGACCCCTTGCTCGTTCAGGGCGAAGACGCCCAGCATGACGAAGCCCAGGTGGCTCACCGAGGAGTAGGCGACGAGCTTCTTCACGTCGGTCTGGGCCATGGCCACCAGGGCGCCATAGATGATGCCGATGATCGAGAGCAGCACCATGAAGGGCACGAAGACCTGGCTCGCCTGGGGCAGGAGCGGCAGCGCGAAGCGCACGAAGCCGTAGGTGCCCATCTTCAGCAGGATGCCGGCCAGGATGACGCTCCCCGCCGTCGGCGCCTCGACGTGGGCGTCGGGCAGCCAGGTGTGGAAGGGGAACATCGGCACCTTGATGGCGAAGCCGATGAAGAAGGCGAGGAAGATCCACACCTGGAGGGAGAGCGGGATTTTCGGCCCCACGGCGTAGAGCTCGACGATGTCGAAGGTGAGGCGCCCCGTGCCCACCTTCACGTTGACGAAGTAGAGGGCGAGGATTCCCAGGAGCATGAGCACGCTGCCGAACAGCGTGTAGAGGAAGAACTTGATCGCGGCGTAGAGCTTCCGGGGCCCGCCCCAGATGCCGATGAGGAAGTACATCGGCACGAGGGTGATCTCGAAGAAGACGTAGAAGAGGAAGAGGTCGAGGGCGATGAAGGTGCCCAGCATGCCCGTCCCGAGCAGGAGCAGGCAGACGTAGTATTCCTTCTCGCGCTCGTGGATGGCGCTGAACGAGCACACCACCGAGACCAGCATGGTGAGGGTGGTGAGGAGCACCAGAAGGACGCTGATCCCGTCCACCCCGACGAAGTAACTCACCCCGATGGAGGGGATCCAGGCCGCCTTCTCCACGAACTGGAAGCCGGCCTGCGCCGTGTCGAAGCGGGTCCAGAGGGGGACGGAGAGGAGGAAGTCCACCGCCGCCACTCCCGTGGCGAAGGCCTTGATCGCCCCCGTCCGCTCCCTCTGGAAGAAGAGCATGACGATCACCGCGCCCAGGACGGGCAGGAAGGTGATCAGCGTCAGAAGCGGCATGTTCATAATCCCTCCAAACCCCTACGCCCTCAGCGGAACAGGTAGGCGCTCACCATGAGGAAGACGCCCAGGAGCATCATGAAGAGGTAGTTCTGCACCATCCCCGACTGGATGAACTTCAGGAGCTGGGCGAAAAACGCCAGCACCGAGGCCGTGCCGTTCACCGCGCCGTCCACCGTCCTGAGGTCGAAGAGCCCCGAGAGCCGGCTGGTCCACACGGTGAGGAAGGAGCTCCCGTTCACCGCGCCGTCCACCACGCGCTGGTCGAAGTTGAAGAGCGCGCGCATGAGCCGGTAGATGGGCTCCACGATGCAGGCCTGGTAGAACTCGTCCACGTAGTACTTGTTGAGGAGCACCCGGTAGAGGCCCGGGAAGCGCGCCGCCAGGCGGCCCGGGGCGGCGGTGTCGCGCATGTACATCCGCCAGGCCAGGGCGATGCCGCCCAGGGCCACGGCGATGGCCAGCGCGATGAGGACGATTCCCACCGTCCCGTGCCCGCCGCCCGGCTCCCCGGCCCCGGCCGCGGCCTTCACGATCCGGTAGCCCTCGCCCGCCGCGGCGTGCGCGGCGGGGGCCTTGGCCAGCGAGGGGGCCAGGAACTTGTGGATCCAGCCCGCGTCGGGCGGGAAGCCCGGGAGGATGCCCCCCACCACGCTCAGGACGGCCAGGATGACGAGCGGGACGGTCATCGTGGCGGGCGACTCGTGGATGTGCTCGCGGGCGTGGTGGTCCACCCGCATCTCGCCGTGGAAGGTCATGAAGATGAGGCGGAACATGTAGAAGGCCGTCATGAAGGCGGCCGCCGTCCCCAGCCCCCACACCAGGTAGTGCCCGGAGAAGAAGGCGCCGGCTAGGATCTCGTCCTTGCTCCAGAAGCCGGCGAAGGGGGGAACCCCCGCGATGGCGATGGCCCCGATGAGGAAGGTCCCGTAGGTGACGGGCATCTTGGACCGCAGGCCGCCCATGTAGCGCATGTCCTGCTGCTGGTCGGCCGGGGCGTGGTGCAGGGCGTGGATGACGCTCCCCGACCCCAGGAAGAGCAGGCCCTTGAAGAAGGCGTGGGTCATCAGGTGAAAGATGCCCGAGGCGAAGGCGCCCACGCCCAGGGCCATGAACATGAAGCCGAGCTGGCTCACCGTGCTGTAGGCCAGCACGCGCTTGATGTCGTTCTGCACGAGGCCGATGGAGGCGGCGAAGATGGCCGTGAGCGCCCCGACCAGGGCCACCACCTCGAGCGCCGCCGGCCCCTGGACGTAGATGGGGCTGGTGCGGGCCACCATGTAGACCCCCGCCGTCACCATGGTGGCGGCGTGGATGAGGGCCGAGACCGGGGTGGGGCCCTCCATGGCGTCCGGCAGCCAGACGTAGAGGGGGATCTGGGCGCTCTTGCCCATCGCCCCGATGAAGAGGAGGAGCCCGATGGCCGTGGCGGCGGGGGCGGCCAGCTCGGCCTTGAAGGCCTCGCCGTAGGCCAAGCTCCCCGTCAGGGACCAGATGAGGAACATGCCCAGCAGGAACCCGGCGTCCCCGATGCGGTTGACGATGAAGGCCTTCTTCCCGGCGTCGGAGGCGGATTTCTTCTCGTACCAGAAGCCGATCAGCAGGTAGCTGCACAGCCCCACGCCCTCCCAGCCGACGAACATGACCAGGTAGTTGTCCCCCATGACGAGGAGGAGCATGGAGACCATGAAGAGGTTGAGGTAGGTGAAGAAGCGGGGGTAGCCGGGGTCGCCGTGCATGTAGCCGATGGAGTAGAGGTGGATGACGAAGCCCACCCCCGTCACCACCAGCAGCATGATGGTGCTCAGCGGGTCGATGAGGAAGCTCAGGGAGGCACTGAACTTGCCGGCCGTGATCCAGTCCCAGACGGCCACGGTGTGGGAGCCGCCCGGGCCCAGGATCATCTCGCGGCTTATGCCCAGCACCACCAGGAAGGAGAGCCCGGCCATGAGGGTGGCGAGGTGCCCGGCCGCGCCGCGGGTCCTCGAGCCCAGCAGGCCGTTGATGAGCACCCCCGCGAGGGGGAACAGCGGGATGAGCCACGCGTACCGGATCATGCGCTCCCTACCACTTGAGAAGGTTGATCTCGTCCACGTTCACCATCTGGCGGTCCCGGTTCAGCGAGATCAGGATGGCCAGCCCCACGGCGGCCTCGCACGCGGCCACGGCGATGATGAAGATGGCGAACACCTGCCCGGTCAGGTCGGCCCACTGGCGGGCGAAGCCCACGAACGTGACGTTCACCGAGTTCAGCATCAGCTCGATGCTGAGCAGGATCATGATGGCGTTGCGGCGCATGAGGACGCCCGCCGCCCCGATGAGGAAGAGGATCGCGCCCAGCGCCAGGAAGTGCGTCAGCGGTATCAAGGCTCCCCTCCCCCCGCGCCTAGCGGGTGATCCGCCGCTTGGCGAGGACGATGGCCCCGATCATGGCCGCC
Source organism: Candidatus Tectomicrobia bacterium (assembly GCA_016192135.1). Taxonomy (NCBI): domain Bacteria; kingdom Pseudomonadati; phylum Candidatus Tectimicrobiota; species Candidatus Tectimicrobiota bacterium. Next base: position 3,485 of record JACPUR010000040.1, read on the forward strand.
AGCAGGAGCATCGAGGCGACCTCGAACGGGAACAGGAACTTCGTGTAGAGCACCTGCCCCAGGGCCTCCACGTTGCCCGGCGTCTCCCCGAGCTTCCAGGGCCACCGCCGGGCCTCGGGGTAGCCCCCGCGCCCCAGGACCATCCAGATCTCGGCCGCCAGCAGCAGGGCGGCGGCCAGGGCGAGGACGCTCTGGCGGTGCCACTGCCTGAGGCGGATGCTCACCCCCACGTTCATCAGCATGATCGAGAAGAGGTAGAGCACCATGATGCCGCCGGCGTACACCAGGATCTGCACCCCGGCCAGGAACTCCGCCCCCGCCAGCACGAACAACCCCGCCATGAACAGGAAGGCGAGAACCAGGGAGAGCGCGGCGTGGATGACGTTGGCGCGCGTCACCATCAGCAGCGACGCCCCCACGATGCCCGCCGCGAAAATGTAGAAGAACAGCAGCTCCAAGGCGGCCCTCCGCCGGCTAGAGGAAGAGGTACTTCACGAGCCCGGTCAAGAAGATGTTCGCCATCACGAGCGGGAACATGAACTTCCACCCCAGCCGCATGAGCTGGTCGTAGCGGTAGCGCGGCAGGGTGGCGCGGAGCCAGATGAAGACGAAGATGAGGACGCCCATCTTCAGCAGGTACCAGACGAAGCCGGGCAGGGGGATCCAATCGATCCCCTGCCAGCCCCCGAAGAAGAGGGCCACGGCCACCGCCGTGGTCACCATGATGTTCGCGTACTCGGCCAGGAAGAAGAAAGCGAACTTCATGCCGCTGTACTCGGTGTGGAAGCCCGCCACCAGCTCGGTCTCGGCCTCGGGCAGGTCGAAGGGCACCCGGTTCGTCTCCGCGAGCGAGGCGATGAAGAACACCACGAAGGCCAGCGGCTGGTAGAAGACGAACCAGACGTCGCCCTGCGCCTCGACGATCCGCTGGAGGTTCAGCGAGCCGGCCAGCATCAGGGGCCCGATGAGGGAGAAGCCCAGGAAGATCTCGTAGCTCAGCATCTGGGCGGCGCTCCTGAGGGCGCCGAGGAGGCTGTACTTGCTGTTCGAGGCCCAGCCGGCCATGACGATGCCGAAGACCCCGAGCGAGCTCACCGCCAGGATGAAGAAGATCCCGACGTTGATCTGAGTGATGTAGAAGTTCTGGCTGAAGGGCAGCACCGAGTACACCACGAAGGCCGGCACCAGCACCATGACGGGCGCGATGACGAAGACGATCTTGTCCGCCTTGTCGGGGATGATGTCTTCCTTCAGGAAGAGCTTGAGGCCGTCGGCGATGGGCTGGAGGAGCCCGTGCCAGCCCACCCGCATGGGGCCGAGGCGCATCTGGATGTGGGCGATGATCTTCCGCTCGAGGTAGGTGAGGTAAGCCACCACCAGGGAGACGACGCCCAGGACGACGGCTATCTTCACCAGGGCGATGAGCGCCTCTGCCACGATACCCAACCGCGGGACTCCTCTCTCCGGCCTTCCGGCTCCGGAGCTCTACGCCGGGCGCGTCAGCGGTCGCACTCGCCCAGGACGATGTCGATGCTTCCGATGATGGCCACCACGTCCGCCACCAGGCCGCCCATCACGAGCTTCTTGAGGCCGCTCAGGTTCACGAACGAGGGGGGGCGGATGCGCACCCGGTACGGCGTCTCCGAGCCGTCGCTCACGAGGTAGAAGCCGAACTCGCCCTTGGGATTCTCGATGCTGTGGTAGACCTCCCCCGCCGGCGGCTTGATCGTGCGCGGCACTTTGCAGCTCACCGGCCCCTTGGGGAGTTGGGCGAGGCACTGCTGGATGATGCGGTTGCTCTGGCGCATCTCCTCGACGCGCACCAGGTAGCGGTCGTAGACGTCGCCGTTCTCCCCGACCGGGACCACGAAGTCCAGGTAGGGGTAGGCCGCGTAGGGCTGGGCCCGGCGGATGTCCCACCGCACGCCGCTCCCCCGGATGATCGGGCCCGTGAGGCTCAGGTCGATGGCGTCGTCCGCCGAGATGACGCCCACCCCCCGGGTTCGCTGGAGCCAGATGCGGTTGTCGGTGAGGAGCGTCTCGTAGTCGCCGATGCGGGCCGGGAAGAGGTCCACGAACTCCTGCGAGAGGTCCAGGAACTTCTGGGGCACGTCCTGGTAGAGCCCGCCCAGGCGGAAGGCGTTCACCGTCAGCCGCGCGCCGAAGGCCTGCTCGAAGAGGTCGAGCACCATCTCCCGCTCGCGGAAGCACCACAGGAACACTGTCATCGCCCCGATGTCGAGGGCGTGCGTCGCGAGCCAGAGCAGGTGGCTCGAGATGCGGGAGAACTCCGCCACCATGGTGCGGATGTAGTGGGCCCGCATCGGGATCTCCCAGCCGAAGAGCTTCTCCACCGCCGTCACCCAGGCGAGGTTGCTCGAGGGCGCGGCGATATAGTCGAGCCGGTCGGTGTAGGGGATGAACATCGTGTAGGTGATGTTCTCGCCGATCTTCTCGGTGCCCCGGTGAAGGTAGCCGATGTCGCAGTCGCAGTCGGTCACCGTCTCGCCGTCGAGGCGGAGGATGACCCGCAGCACGCCGTGGGTGCTCGGGTGCTGCGGCCCCATGTTGATGATGAGCTCCTCGGTGCCGGGCAGCACCGAGGAGCGCTCGATCCGGGTGGAGGACTCCACCTCGAACATCACGCGCTCTCCCACGCGAGGCCCGCTCCGGGGCGGGCGCTCACTCGCCGAATTCCTTGCGCTTGGGCTTGGTGTACACCCGCTCGCCCCGGCCCTCCAGGGGATAGTCCTTCCGGAGGGGGTGGCTGCCCCAGTCCTCGGGCAGCAGGATGCGCCGGAGGTCCGGGTGGCCCTTGAAGCGCACCCCGAACAGGTCGTACGCCTCCCGCTCCATCCAGTTGGCCCCGCTCCAGACGCCGGTGACGGAGGGGGCCTCCTCCCCGTCGCGGAGCTTCACCTTGAGCCGGAGCCGCCGGTTATGGTCGAAGCTGTACAGATGGTAGACGACGTGGAACGGGCGCTCCTCCCCGGGCCAGTGGGCCGCCGTGAGGTCCGAGAGCAGGCGGAAGCGGGCCGAGGGGTGGTCGCGCAGCAGGGTGGCCGCCGCGACCAGCGCCTCCGCGCGCAGGACCAGGGTGGCCTCGTCGGCCATGTCCTTGTAGGCGGTCTGCTCGAGGACGGCGCCCGGCCGCTCGCGCTCCACGAGCTCGCGCAGGTCCTGCGCCGGCGGGGCCGGCGCCGCCGCGGGGGCGGACCCGGCGCCCTCCTCCTTGCCGTCCGGCTGTGCTTCGTCTGCCATCGGATTCCCTGGCCGCCTTACGCGGGGCGGCGGATGTAGCGCTCCTGCTCGATCTTCTTCTGGAGCTGCATGACGCCCCACATCAGCGACTCGGGGCGGGGCGGGCAGCCGGGGACGTAGACGTCCACCGGGACGACCTCGTCCACCCCCTGCATCACGGCGTAGTTCGCGTAGGGGCCGCCGCAGGTGGCGCAGTTGCCCATGGCGATGACCCAGCGGGGCTCGGGCATCTGGTCGTACACCCGCCGCAGGGCCTGCCCCATCTTGTGCGTCACCGTGCCCGCCACGATCATCACGTCCGACTGCCGGGGCGTGGCGCGGAAGATGACGCCGAAGCGGTCGAAGTCGTACCGCGAGGCGCCCGAGGCCATCATCTCAATGGCGCAGCAGGCCAGGCCGAACGTCATGGGCCAGAGCGCGCTCTTGCGCGCCCAGGCGACCAGCCCGTCGACCCGGGTGGTGATGAAGTTGTCGTTGAACTTGCCTTCCACTAAGCCCATTCCAACGCCTCCTTCCTCCAGGCGTAGAAATATCCGACCAGCAGGACCGCGATGAAGAGCATCATCTCGATGAAGCCGAACAGCCCCAGGGAGTCGTACTGCACCGCCCAGGGGAAGAGGAACACGGCCTCGACGTCGAACAGCAGGAACAGGATGCCCAGCAGATAGAAGCGGATCGAGAAGCGCTCGTTTGCCTCCATCAGCGGGGGGATGCCGCACTCGTAGGGGGAGAGCTTGGCCGCGTCGGGCCGGTTGGGCCGCACCAGCAGGGCGGCGACGAGCGTCACCCCCGCGAAGCCGAAGGCCACCAGGGTGAAGATGAAGATGGGCACGTAGGCGTTGATCGACTGGTAGTCGCGGAAAAACGCCCCCAGCAGCTCCGCCATTGGCTCCTCACGAAAAATCGGCGCTCCCCCGCCCCTTTGCGGGGGGGCGCCTCCCAGGCCTCCTGCCCCGCCTGATCCCCCCCGGGCGGGGGCTTTTCGATTCCCGTTCTATAGCATGGCCCCGGGGGAAATCCAACCCCGCCCGGCGTTAATTCAGCAGGAGCGTGGAGCGCAGGGCCAGCTCGAAGAACGCGGAGGGGAAGATTCCGAAATTGAGGATGCCCGCCGCGGCCAGCAGCAGCGCCGCCAGGGCGTAGCTCCAGCCGGGGCCCCGGGACGGGCGGGCGGGCTCCTCCCCGGGCTCGCGCATGTACATCAGAACGACGAGGCGGAGGTAGTAGTAGACCGAGACCACGCTATTCAGCACGGCGATGACCACGAGCCACACGAGGCCGGCCTTCACCCCGGCGCCGAAGAGGTAGAACTTGGCCACGAACCCGCCCGTCGGCGGGAGCCCCGCCAGGGCCACCATGAACAGGGCCATCGCGGCGGCCAGGCCGGGGCGGGTGTAGCCCATGCCGGCGTAGTCCTCGATGCGGATGCGCTCCTCCCCCCGGGCCCCCGCCGCGGCCACCACGCAGAAGGCGCCCATGTTCATCAGGCCGTACACCAGCATGTAGAAGAGGAAGCTCCCGGCGGCCAGGTCGCTCCCCCGCCGGGCGGCGGCCAGGCCCACGAGGATGTAACCCGCGTGCGCGATGCTCGAGTAGGCCATCATGCGCTTGACGTCGGACTGCCAGATGGCGGCCACGTTCCCGGCCGTCATGGTGAGGGCGGCCATCACCCACAGGACGGCGTCGAGCTGGGTCCCGGCCTGGGGGCCCACCGCGAGCAGGAGGCGGAAAAACGCGGCGAAGGCCGCCACCTTGGGCCCCACCGACATGAAGGCCGTGACCGCCGTGGGGGAGCCCTCGTAGACGTCGGGCGTCCACATGTAGAAGGGCGCCGCCGCCACCTTGAAGCCCAGGCCCACCACCACGAAGCCCAGCCCGGCCAGGAAAGAGGGGCTCCGCGACGGCGGGTGGGTCGTCAGCCGCTGGGCGATCTCCAGGAGGTCCACCGACCCGGTCGCCCCGAAGATGAGCGCCATGCCGTAGAGGAGGAAGCCCGAGGCGAAGGAGCCCAGCAGGAAGTACTTGAGCGCCGCCTCGTTCCCCTCCGGCCGCCCCCGCAGGAAGCCGGCCAGGACGTAGAGGGCCAGGGAGAAGATCTCCAGCCCCACGAACACCATGAGCAGGCTTCGGGTGGCCGCCATGAGCATCATGCCCGAGGTGGCGAAGAGGATGAGGCCCAGGTACTCCCCCGCCGGCGCCTCGTCGAGGCTCCGCTGGGCGGCCGAGATGAGGACCGACATGAAGCTCGCCAGGAGGATGAGGACGAACACGAAGCGCGTGAAGCCGTCGTAGAGGTACATCCCGCCCAGCGAGGCGGCCTCGCTGCCGGGCTGGGCCGCGGCGGAGGCCCCCAGGGCGGCGGCCAGCACGGCCAGCGCGGCCGTCACGAGGAAGGAGCGCTCCCGCCGGGGAAAGAACACGTCCCACAAGAGGATGAAGACGGCCCCTCCCACCACCAGGATGAGGGGCAGGAGGTAGGCCCACTGGATCTGCGGGAAGGGGACGGTCACGGCCGGCCTCCTTTCCGGAGGCGGTCGGCCAGGGCCGAGGGGACACCGCGCGGGTCCTCGCCCGGCGCCTCGACGCTGAGCACCCGCCGCCCCACCTGGGTGAGCCAGGCCTGGGCCGAGGGTTCGATTTTCTCGAGCAGCGGCTTGGGGTAGAGGCCGATCCAAAACATGAGGAAGACCATGGGCGCCAGCACGGCCCACTCGCGGGCCGAGAGGTCGCGCAGGCCCGCGTTCGCGGGGGAGAGCCGGCTCCCGAAGAGCACCCTCTGGAGCATCCAGAGCATGTAGACCGCCGAGAGGACCACCCCCAGGGCCGCCGCGGCCGCCAGGGCCGGGCTGCGCTGGAAGGCGCCCGCCAGGATGGCGAACTCCCCGACGAAGCCGTTCAGGCCCGGAAGCCCGATGCTGCTCAGCGAGGCCAGGACGAAGAAGGCCGCCAGCGCGGGCGTCACCCGGGCGATGCCGCCGTAGTCGGCGATGAGCCGGGTGTGGCGCCGGCTGTAGAGCATGCCCACGATGAGGAAGAGCGCCCCCGTGCTCACCCCGTGGTTCACCATCTGAAGAACCCCGCCCGAGGCCCCGAGCAGGTTGAAGGAGAAGAGCCCCAGCATGACGAAGCCCAGGTGGCTCACCGAGGAGTAGGCGACGAGCTTCTTCACGTCGGTCTGCACCATGGCCATGAGCGCCCCGTAGATGACGCCCGCCACCGCCAGCGCCAGGATGACCGGGGCGAACTCGCGCGCGGCGCTCGGGAAGAGCGGCATGGCCAGCCGCATGAAGCCGTAGGTGCCCATCTTGAGGAGCACCCCGGCCAGGATGACGCTCCCGGCCGTCGGGGCCTCCACGTGGGCGTCGGGCAGCCAGGTGTGGAAGGGGAACATCGGCACCTTGATGGCGAAGGAGAGGGCGAAGGCCGCGAAGAGCCAGCCCTGGACGGAGGCGTCCAGGGGGCGCTCGAGGTGGGCCAGGATGTCGAAGGTCTGGCCCCCCGAGGCGAAGTAGAGCCACAGGATGGCGACCAGCATCAGCATGCTGCCGGCCATGGTGTAGAGGAAGAACTTGATCGCGGCGTAGATGCGCCGCGCCCCGCCCCAGATCCCGATGATGAGGTACATCGGGAGGAGCATGGCCTCCCAGAACACGTAGAAGAGGAAGAAGTCCAGCGCGACGAACACCCCTATCATCCCCGTCTCCAGCATGAGGAGGGAGATGTGGTAGAGCCGCACCCGGCGGTCCACGTCCCCCCAGGAGAAGAGGATGGCGATGGGGGTGAGGATGGTGGTCAGCAGGACCAGGGGCAGGCTCAGGCCGTCCACCCCCACCTTGTAGGCGACGCCGAACCGGGGCATCCAGGGGGCCGCCTCGACGAACTGCATCCGGGCGGTGCCGCCCTCGAACCCGAGGTAGAGCGCGGCGGAGAGGGCGAAGGTGGCGAGCGAGACGCCGAGCGCCGCCAGGCGGACGCGCCCCCGCCCCGCCTCGCCGTCCTCCCGCAGGAGGAGGAGCAGCAGCGCCCCCGCCAGGGGCAGGAACAGGATCGAGCTCAGCAACGGAAAACCGGCCACCTCTCCTCCTCGGCTTCCCCAGCGCCCGCCAGAAAGCTCAAAGGCCCGGCGCCGTCTCGAATAACTTGCGTCGCCTCCCCCCTCTCCCCGTCTCTTCGGGTCCCCGAACCGGCCCGCCGGTTCGGGAGGGGGGAGAGGGGCCGGGGGTGAGGGAAATATCACGGCCCGCCACTAACCTTCCCTCACCCCAACCCTCTCCCAAAGGGAGAGGGAGAAATTCCACACGCCCCTGGCTGCGCGCCGCCCCGCCTAGCCGCGCACCGTCAGGTAGATCAGGATCGCGAACGCGCCCGCCAGCATGGCCACGGCGTAGCTCTTCACGTAGCCGGTCTGGAGGCGGCGCACCGCCCCTCCGGCCGCCTGCACCGCCGCCCCCGCGCCGTTCACGGCGGCGTCGATGAGGCCCTCCTCGAAGTTCCGCCACGCCCAGATCGAGCCCCGCTTGATGGGCTGCACGATCCAGGCGTCGTAGATCTCGTCCACCCAGTACTTGTTCACCAGGAGCCGGTAGAGCCCCGGCCACCTCCGGGCGTAGGAGGCGCCCACGCCCTGGGCCTGCACGTAGAAGCGGTAGGCCAGGAAGATCCCGAAGAAGGCGATGGCGAGCGACACGGCCATCATCGCCACCTCGAGGACGGCCTCTTGGTGCCCGTCCCCGGCCTTGGGGAAGACCGGCGCCAGGAAGGCCCCGAAGACGTCCGCCCCGTGGATGAGCGGGATGCCCACCCACCCGCCCGCGATGGAGAGCAGCGCCAGCACCTGGAGGGGGACGCGCATCGGCGGGGGGGACTCGTGGAGCCGGGCCTGCTGCTCGATGGGGAGGGCGCACCTGCCGTGGAAGACCTTGAAGATGAGGCGGAACATGTAGAAGGCGGTCAGCAGGGCACCCGCCGCCCCCGCCAGCCACAGGAGGAGCCCCCCGCGCGGCGAGGTCATGGCCGCGAAGAGGATGGCGTCCTTGCTGAAGAAGCCCGCGAAGGGGAAGATGCCGGCGATCGCCAGCCCCCCTACCGTGAACGTCCAGTGCGTCACCGGCAGGCCCGCCCGCAGGCCCCCCATGCGGCGGATGTCCTGCTCCCCATGCAGGGCGTGGATGACGCTCCCCGCGCCGAGGAAGAGGAGCGCCTTGAAGAAGGCGTGGGTCATCAGGTGGAAGATGGCGGCGGTGTAGGCCCCCACCCCCGCCGCCAGGAACATGTAGCCGAGCTGGCTCACCGTGCTGTAGGCCAGCACGCGCTTGATGTCGTTCTGGACGAGGGCGATGGTCCCCGCCATCAGCAGGGTCAGGGCCCCGATGGCGGCCACCACCCCCATGGCGAGCGGCGAGAGGGCGAAGAGGGCGTTGGTGCGCGCCACCATGTAGACGCCGGCCGTCACCATGGTCGCGGCGTGGATGAGGGCCGAGACCGGGGTGGGGCCCTCCATGGCGTCCGGCAGCCAGACGTAGAGGGGGATCTGGGCGCTCTTGCCCGTGGCCCCCCCGAAGAGGAGCAGGCAGACGAGGGTCGCGGCGGCCGTCCCCGCCCCCAGCACCGAGGCCGCCTGGGGCAGCACCACGCCGAAGTCCAGCGAGCCGAAGTGGAACAGGATCATGAAGAGCGCGATGAGGAAGCAGAAATCCCCAACCCGGTTCACGATGAAGGCCTTCTTCCCCGCCTCGACGGCCGAGTCGCGCTCGTACCAGAAGCCGATGAGGAGGTAGCTGCACAGCCCCACCGCCTCCCAGCCCACGAAGAGCACCAGGAAGTTGTCCCCCAGCACCAGGGTGAGCATCGAGAAGACGAAGAGGTTGAGGTAGATGAAGTAGCGCGCCGCCCCCCGGTCGCCGTGCATGTAGCCGATGGAGTAGAGGTGGATGAGGGCGCCCACCCCGGTGATCACCAGCACCATGACCGAGGAGAGGGGGTCCAGCAGGAAGCTGGCCTTGACGCTGAGACTCCCGACCGGGATCCACTCGAAGAGGAACGAGCGCAGCGCCCGCTGCCCGGGCGGCAGGCTCAGCAGGGAGAGGAACCCCCAGGCCCCCGCGAGGAAGGAGAGCGCGATGGCCCCCGTGGCGACCCGGCCGGCGAACTTCTCCCCCCGCCGGAGGCCGAAGAGGAGGTTCACCAGGACGCCCGCGAGCGGAAACAGCAAGATGAGTGTGAGCACGGCCCCCCCTGCCTACAGCTTCAGCAGGTTCATTTCATCCACGTCGGTGGATTCCCGGTTCCGGTAGATCAGCACGACGATGGCCAGGCCGATGGCCGCCTCGGCCGCCGCCACCGCCATCACGAAGAAGACGACGAGCTGGCCGTCCAGCGAGTCGAGGGCGCTCCCGTGGGCGATGAACGCGAGGTTCGCGCCGTTCAGCATCAGCTCGATGCACAGGAAGACCACGATGGCGTTGCGGCGCACCACCACGCCCACCACGCCCAGCGTGAAGAGCACCGCGCTCAGGATCAGGTAATGCTCGAGGGGAGCCAGCACCCCGTCCTCCTTCCCGCCCGCCCTATCCCTGGCGGGTCCGCCGCTGGGCCAGGACCACAGCCCCCACGATGCCCACGAACAGCAGCACCCCCATCGCCTGGAAGGGGAGCACGTACTGCGTCACCAGGACCTTGCCCACCGCCTGCACGGTGCCTATCTCGGCCAGCCGCCCGGGGGGGAAGAGCCCCTTCGCCCCGGTCCGCAGGGGGGTCGAGACGAACAGATTGATCAGTCCGGCGAAGACGCCCAGGGCGATGATGGTTCCGGCGAGCTTCTGGAAGGGGAGCCGGAGCGCCCCCCTCTCCTCGGCCCTCAGGTCGATGAGCATCACGACGAAGAGGAAGAGCATCATGATGGCGCCCGCGTACACGATCACCTGCACGACCGCCACGAACTGGGCGTTCAGGGAGAGATAGAGCCCCGCCAGCCCCAGGAAGGTGAGCACGAGGCTCAGGACGCAGTAGAGCGGGTTCGGCAGCGCCACCACGGCCACGGCGCCGCCCACCGTCATCAGGGCCAGTAGATAGAAGAGCAGCTGCCCGGCCACTAGCGGCCTCCCTCCCTCGAACGGTGGGCTCCCCTAGACATAGGTGAGGAGCTTCTTCTCGTCGTAGCGGGCCTTGAGCTCGGGATAATCCCCGGTCCGCTTGACCAGCAGATCCTGCTTCTCGTAGAGGAACTTGTCCCGGTGGTCCTCGCAGAACTCGTACTCGTTGCCGAGCACGATGGCCCCGACGGGGCAGGCCTCCTCGCAGTAGCCGCAGAAGATGCACCGCAGCTCGTTGATCTCGTAGATGCTCGCGTAGCGCTCGCCCTTGGAGGTGGGCCGCGCCGGGTCGTTCTCGGCGGACTCGACGAAGATGCAGTCCACCGGGCAGGCGGCCGAGCAGAGCTTGCAGCCCACGCAGCGCTCGAGGCCGTCCTCCCACCGGAGGAGCTTGTGCAGCCCGCGGTAGCCCTTGGGCATCTCTTCCTTCTCGTCCGGGTACTGCACCGTCACCCGGCTCTTCCAGGAGTGCTTCAGCGTGACCCAAAGCCCCCGGACGATCTCGCCCAGCATCTCTTTTCCCTCCGCTTGCCTCCCTCGGGAGGCGGCGGCTAGCCCAGCAGGGCCATCACCCCCGCCGTCGCCACCACGTTCAGGATGGCGAGGGGGAGCAGCACCTTCCAGCCGAACGCCATGAGCTGATCGTAGCGCAGCCGGGGGGTGGTGGCCCGCACCCACATGAAGAAGAACATGAAGGCGAACACCTTGAGCAGGAACCAGACGACCGGCGGCAGGAAGGGCCCCCGCCAGCCGCCCAGGAAGAACGTCGCCGCCACCGCGGAGAGCGTGATCATGCTGCAGTACTCCGCGAGGAAGTACATGGCGAAGTGCATGCTGCTGTACTCGGTGTGGAACCCGCCCGTCAATTCGCTCTCGGCCTCCGGGAGGTCGAAGGGCGCCCGGTTCGTCTCGGCCAACATGCAGACGAGGAACAGGAGGAAGCCGAGCGGCTGGAGCAGGATGAAGGGATAATCCGCCTGCGCCTCGACGATGTCCTTGAGGCTCAGGCTCCCCGTGATGAGCACCACCCCCAGGAGCGACATCCCGAGGCTCAGCTCGTAGCTGATGAGCTGGGCCGCCGAGCGCAGCCCGCCCAGGAGGGGGTACTTGCTGTTCGAGGCCCAGGCCCCGAGCACGATCCCGTACACCCCGATGCCCCCCATCGCGAAGATGTAGAGGATGCCCACGTTCACGTCGGCCACGACGAGGTCCACCTGCCGGCCGAAGACCGTGACCGAGCTCCCGAAGGGGACGACGGCGATGGCCGCCATGGCGGGCACGAGGGAGAGCAGGGGCGCCAGGACGAAGATCAGCTTGTCCGCCTGGGCGGGGATGACCGTTTCCTTGAACATGAGCTTGATGCCGTCCGCGATGGGCTGCAGGAGCCCCGCCGGCCCCACCCGGTTCGGGCCGTAGCGCACCTGCACGAGCGCGAACACCCGGCGCTCGGCCCAGGTCATGTACGCGGCGATCAGGAGGAGCGCCCCGAAGGCGCCAGCCACCTTGATCAGCATCACGGCGAGGTCGGCCAGGCTCATGCGCCCGCTCCCGCCCGGGCCGCGGCCCGGACCTTGACGGTGACGCCGCCCCGGGACCCGCCCGCCTCGATGCCGCCCCGGAGCGCGGCGAGGTAGCCCTCCGGCGCGAGCGCGAGCCCCACCGGGAGCGAGGCGTCCACCCGGACGGGCAGGCGGTAGGCCCGCCCGCCGAGATCGAGCTCGGCCTCCTCGCCCTCCCCCGCCCCGACCCGGTCGGCGTCCGGGGGCGAGAGGCGAAGCGCGGCGGGGGGCATGTCCTTGAGGTGATAGGCCGAGGCGGCGTAGCTCCCCGAGAGCCAGAGCGCCGGCGCCAGCATGAGCCGCAGCCCCTCGGCCGGGGCCGCCGCCGGGGGCAGCGCCGCGGGGCGGAACGCCCCCCCGCGCTCCCGGGCGAGGTGCACGCCCTCCTCCGGGAGGCGGGCGAAGGCGGCGGCGTACTCCGGCGCGAGCGCGCGCGCCTGGAGGCGGATGCGGTCCAGCGAGGCCGCCTTCATCGGGGCCTCCATCAGCCGGCTCAGCTCGGCGAAGGCACGCCAGGGCTCCCGCGCCTCGCCCAGGGGCTTGAGGGCCCGGCGCAGCCGCTGCACCCGCCGCTCGAGGTTGGTCACCGTCCCCTCCTCCTCGTAGAGGGTGGTGGCGGGGAGCACCACGTCGGCGTAGGCCACGCTCGCGTTCTCGTGGGAGGCGTGGAGGACGACGAACTCCGCCGCCTCGAGCGCCCGCCGCACCCTCGCGCCGTCGGGATGCTCGGCCGCCGGATCGCACTGGAAGAGGTAGAGGGCCCGGACGCGGCCGTTGTTCAGCGCGTCCCACATCTGGCCCGAGGCTAGGCCCGGGGTTTCGCTCACGGAGCCGCCCCAGGAGGCCCGGCAGGCCTCGCGGGCGACGGCGTCCGAGAGGGGCCTGCCGCCCGGCAGGAGGCCGGGGTGGAGGCCCATGTCGAGCGCCCCCTGCAGGTTCGGGCCCTGGGTGGCGAAGAGGAGCCCCGCGTGGAGCAGGAGCGCGAGGTTGGCCGCCTCGGCGGCCGAGGCCTCGTCGTCCGCGCCGGGGCCGGCCAGCACCGCCGCCCCGCCCTCGGCCCGGAGCGCCTGGGCGGCCGCCCGGACCTCCGGGGGGTCGAGGTCGGCCTCGCGGCAGAGGGCGCCGAAATCGGCCGAGGCGAGGACCCGCGAGTAAGCCTCGGCGCCCTCGCCCCCGGGGGCCGCCGCCTCGGAGAGGGCCTTGGCCAGGGCGCGCAGGGCGCGGGCGGTCCCACCCGGCAGGGGGTTCAGGTGCCGGACCCCGGCGAGCCGCAGGTCGACCCGCCGGGGGTGGACGCTCACCACGGCGGCCCCGGCCCTGGCCGCCTTGCGGATCTGGAGCGCCAGGATGGGATGCTCCTCGAAAGGATCGCTCCCCACGAGGAGGATGGCCTTGGAGCGGCCCAGGTCCTCGATGCGCCCCAGCCCCCCGATGGCGCCGAAGGCGGCGAGCTGGGCCTCGGTCTGGGCCAGGTCGCGGGGGTGGACGCGGCAGTCCACGTTGTTGCTCCCGAGCGCGTCGCGGAAGAAGGCGCCGAACTGGAAGGCGGACTCGTTCGTGGCCCAGGCGCCGCCCAGCCCGGCCACGGCGGAGCCGCCCCCCTCGGAGCGGACGGCGTTCAGCCGCCGGGCGACGGCGCCCAGGGCCTCGGCCCAGGAGCACGGCTCGAGGCGCTCCCCGCGCCGGATCATCGGGCGCAGGATGCGCTCGGCGGCGTGTGCCCCGCTCCAGCCGTAGCGCCCCACGTCGCAGATCCACGAGTCGTTCACCTGGGGATTCTCCGCCCCCGTCACGCGCTTGAGCTCGGTCCCCATGCGCCAGACGCGCTGGCGGCAGCCGACGCTGCACAGCGTGCAGGGGCCGGCGACGTGGCTCATCTCCCAGACGCGGGCGGTGAAGCGGTACTTGTTGTCGGTCAGGGCGCCCACGGGGCAGATGTCGATGACGTTGCCCGAGACGATGCTGGTCAGGGGCAGGTCCTCGAAGACGCCCACCTCGGTGCGGTCGCCCCGGTGGGCCCAGCCGAATTCGCCTCCGCCGTCGATCTCGTGGCTGAAGCGGATGCACCGGGTGCAGTGCACGCAGCGGTTCATCTCGGGCTTGACGTAGGCGCTGATCTCCTTGCGCGGGTAGATGCGCCGCAGCTCGTGGGTGCGGCTGACGGGCTTGCCGTAGGCCATGGTCTGGTCCTGGAGGGGGCATTCCCCCCCCTGGTCGCAGACCGGGCAGTCGAGGGGATGGTTCTTGAGGAGGAACTCGAACACCCCCTCCTGGGCCTCCTTGACCCGGCGCGTCAGGGCGCTCACCACCATCCCCGGCGCGGCCGGGGTGGCGCAGGAGGGCTGGAGCTTGGGGATGGGCTTGCCGTTCCCCGCGTCGAGCACCTCGACCAGGCAGGCGCGGCACTGCCCCACCACCGAGAGGTAGCGGTGGTAGCAGAAGTGGGGGATGTGGATCCCGCGCCTGAGCGCCGCCTCCAGGATGGGCTCGCCCTTGCGGGCGCTGAGCGCCTGCCCGTCTAGGGTGAAGGTGATCTCCGGTTCCGCCATCACTCCGCCTTTCGCTCCCGCCTCATCCCGGGTAGGGGCTGCCGAGCGGGCAGCGGCCCTCCGCGACGTGGGCCTCGAACTCGCCGTGGAACTTCTTGAGGAAGGCGCCGAACATCATGGCGCAGGCGTCCGAGAGGACGCAGATCGTGTTGCCCCGCATGTTGGGGTCGATGGAGGCCAGGGTGGCGAGGTCGTCCGCCCGGCCCCCGCCCGCCTCCATCCGGTTGAGGATCTCCGAGACCCAGCCCGTGCCCTCGCGGCACACCGAGCACTGCCCGCAGGACTCGTGCTCGAAGAAGCGCGCGAGCCGCCCGGCCGCCTGCACCATGCAGGCCGTCTCGTCCATCACGATGACGCCGCCGCTCCCGCCCATGCTCCCGGCGCGGGCCAGGGCGTCGAAGTCCATCTTCACCTTGCCCTCGATGACCTCCTGGGCCGTGAGCACGGGGGCGCTCGCGCCGCCCGGGATGACGGCCTTGAGGCCCTTGCCGTTCCGCATGCCCCCCGCGTGCCCGAAGATGATCTCCTCGCAGGTGAGGCCCAGGGGGAGCTCGTAGAGGCCCGGCTTCTTCACGTGGCCGGAGACGCAGTACATGCGGGTGCCCGTGTTCTTCTCGTCGATGCCGATCCCGGCGAACCACTCGGCCCCTTTGTTCACGATGTGGGGGAGGTTCGAGAGGGTCTCGACGTTGTTGATGACGGTGGGCTTCCCGTAGAGCCCCACCACGGCCGGGAAGGGGGGCTTGAGCCTCGGGTGGCCCCGCTTGCCCTCGAGGGACTCGAGCAGGCCCGTCTCCTCCCCGCAGATGTAGGCTCCGGCCCCCCGGTGGGTGTAGATGTCGCAGCCGAAGCCGCTCCCCAGGATGTTCTCCCCGATGTAGCCCTTGGCGTAGGCCTCGCCCAGCGCCCGCTCGACCGAGCGCCAGGGGGCGTCGAACTCCCCCCGGATGTAGATGTAGGCCTTGGCGATGCCCACCGCGTAGCAGGCGATGAGGATGCCCTCGATGAGCTGGTGGGGATCGCGGATCATCAGCTCGCGGTCCTTGAAGGTGCCGGGCTCGCCCTCGTCCCCGTTCACCGCCAGGTACTTAGGGTTCAGGTTCTGGGGCACGAAGCTCCACTTGAGCCCGCAGGGGAAGCCCGCCCCGCCCCGGCCCCTGAGCCCCGACGCCTTGACCAGCTCGATGACGTCCTTGGGCTCCATCTTGCCCAGGATCTTGCGGACGGCCTGGTAGCCCCCCGTCGCCTCGTAGCCGGCGAGGGTGAGCGCCTCGGGGTCCCCGAAGCGCGAGGTCACGATCTTCTCGTAGCGGATCGCCATTTTTCCGCTTTCCCCGCCCCCGGCCTCAGCCGGCGGCCTTCTCACGCGCGGCGCCGGCGCCCTCGCGCGGCGGCGCGGCCTCGTCCGCCCCGACGGGGGAGACCGGCTCGCCCTTCTCCAGCGCGGCCACGAGCTCGTCCACCAGGGCGGGGGTGACGTGCTCGAAGTAGTCCTCGTTGATCTGGAGGCAGGGCGCCCCGCCGCACGCCCCCAGGCACTCGACCCGCTCGACGGAGAACTTCCCGTCGGCCCGGGTGTGGCCCGCGCGGCAGCCCAGCCGCCGCTCCAGGTGGCGCAGGATGCCCGCCGCCCCCAGCAAGGCGCAGGAGAGGTTGTCGCACACCATGAAGTGGTGCTTCCCGACGGGCTTGGTCTTGAGCATGGTGTAGAAGCTCACCACGCCCCAGACGTCCATCGGGGAGAGCTCGAAGAGCGAGGCCACGTGCTGCATGACGGCGCTCGTGATGTGGCCCGCCTGCTTCTGCGCCAGGTGCAGCGCCGGGATGAGGGCCGAGCGCTTCTGCGGGTACTTGGCGAGGATGCGGTCGAGCTCGGCCCGGTTCTCGGGCGTGAACTCGAACCGCTCCTCCCTCGGGGAGTGCGGGAACCGCGCGCCTAGCGCCATCTCGTTCCTTTCCTGATCCTCACCGGTCGATCTCGCCCAGGACGATGTCGAGGCTTCCGATGGCGGCCACGACGTCCCCCACGAGCGACCCCCGGACGATCTCCGGGAGCGCGAACAGGTTCGAGAAGCTCGGGGCCCGCACCTTCACCTTGTAGGGCTTGGGGCTCCCGTCGCTGATGATGTAGTAGCCCAGCTCCCCCCGTGGCGACTCGATGACCTGGTACACCTCGCCCGCCGGGACGTGATAGCCCTCGGTGAATATCTTGAAGTGGTGGATGAGCGCTTCCATGTCGTAGGCGAGCTGCTCCTTGGGGGGGGGCACCACCTTGCGGTCGTCCGACATGAGCGGCCCCTCGGGCATCCCGTCGAGGGCCTGCATGCAGATGCGGTGGGACTGGCGCATCTCGGCGATGCGCACCCGGTAGCGGTCCAGCACGTCGCCGTTGCGCCCGAGCGGCACCTCGAAGTCGAACTCCTCGTAGCCGCAGTAGGGCTCGCGCTTGCGGATGTCGTAGTCCACCCCGCTGGCCCGGAGGCAGGGCCCGGTGATGCCCCAGGCGACCGCCGCCTCGCCCGAGATGGGGCAGACGCCCTCGGTCCGCCGGCGGTAGATGGGGTTGTCGGTCAGCAGTTCCTCGTACTCGTCCACCCGATCGGGGAAGGTGGAGAGGAAGCGCCGGCAGTCGTCGAAGAACTCGGGGTAGGGCTTGCGCGCCACCCCGCCGACGCGGAAGTAGCTGGTCATCATCCTGACCCCCGAGACCTTCTCGAAGATCTTGAGGATGACCTCGCGCTCCCGGAAGCAGTAGAGGAAGACCGTCATGGCGCCCAGGTCCAGGCCGTGGGTGCCCAGCCAGACCAGGTGGCTCTGGATGCGGGTCAGCTCGGTGAGCAGCACCCGGAGCCAGCGGCACCGCCGGGGGACCTCCATGCCGAGGAGCCTCTCCACCGCGAGGACGTAGCCCAGGTTGTTCGACAGGGGCGCCAGGTAGTCCATGCGGTCTGTCATCGGGAGGGCCTTGTTGTAGGTCTTGACCTCCATGTTCTTCTCGATGCCGGTGTGGAGGTAGCCGATGACGGGCTTGCAGGAGATGGCGGTTTCCCCCTCCATCTCGAGCACGAGGCGCAGCACGCCGTGGGTGCTCGGGTGTTGGGGCCCCATGTTGAGGGTGAGGGACTCGGTGCGGATCGGGCCCAGGAGATCCGAGTCGAGCGGCGATCTTCGGGTTTCCTGCGCCATGACGGCTCCCGCGCCGGGCCCTGAAGGGGCGGCGCTTACTCCTTGGCCTCGGGCTTCCCCTTCGGCGTCTCGCGGAAGGTGAACTCCACCGGCTCGGCCGAGACGTCGAAATCCTTGCGGTGCGGATGCCCCTCCATCCCCTCGGGCGTCAGGATGCGCTGGAGGTCCGGGTGGCCGTCGAAGACGATCCCCACCAGGTCGTAGGCCTCCGCCTCGTGGCTGGCCGCGCCGGGCCACACGGAGGCCACGCTCGGCAGGCGGGGCTCGAGATCGTCCTCGCAGGGCACGTCGAGCCGGAGGCGCTTGGCCCGGGCCATGTCCAGGAGGGCGTAGCTCGCCTTGAAGCGGTGCTCCGCCGGCAGCTCCAGCCGGTCCACCCCGGCCACGTAGCTCAGCAGCTTGAAGCCCCGCTCGTCCCGCGGGAAGCGCGCCGCCTCCGGCAGGGCCGAGGAGGCGAGCTCGACCGCGATCTGCCCGCGGTGCTCCCGGGCGGCGAGGACCGCTCCGCCGAAGCGGGCGCGCAGGGCCTGCACGTCCGGGTCCGCATCCTCAGGACGGGCGGCCTGGGCGGATTCCTGGGTTTCCTCGATCACTCGGTGTTCCCTTTTTTCGGGTCACCCCTCTCCCGGCCGGGCCGCGGCCCCGGGGGAGCCGCGGAAAGAGAGGGTGTTCCGTCTCAGGCCTGGGAGGCGGGCGCGCGATCCCGGTACAGGCCCTCGGCCTCGATCTTCTTCTGGAGCTTCAGGATCCCGTCGATCAGCGTCTCGGGCCGGGGGGGGCAGCCCGGCACGTAGATGTCCACCGGGACCACCTCGTCCACCCCCTGCACCAGGGCGTAGTTGTTGAAGACGCCCCCGGTCGAAGCGCAGGCGCCCATCGAGATGACCCACTTGGGCTCCGGCATCTGGTCGTAGATCTGGCGAAGGACCGGGGCCATCTTCCGCGACACCCGCCCGGCCACGATCATCAGGTCCGCCTGGCGCGGCGAGGCGCGGAAGACCTCGGCCCCGAAGCGGGAGATGTCGTACTTGGCGGCCGAGGTGGACATCATCTCGATGGCGCAGCAGGCCAGCCCAAAGAGGGCGGGCCAGATGCTGTTCTTCCGGGCCCACTTGATCACGTCGGCGGCCTTGCCCAGGACCACCTGCCCCTCGAGTTTCTCCTCTAATCCCATTCCAGGGCTCCCCGTTTCCATTCGTAGACGAGGCTGGCCACCAGGAGGCCCATGAAAGGCAGCATGACGGCGAACCCGTAGAGCCCGAGGTCCCGGAACGCGACCGCCCACGGATAGAGGAAGACCGTCTCCACATCGAAGACGATGAAGAGAATGGCCACCAGGAAGAACTTGACGGAAAAGCGCCCCCGCGCGCTCGTCTGGGGGACGATCCCGCACTCGTAGGCCGCCGCTTTTTTCGCCGTCGGGCGCCGCTTCCCGAAGAGGAAGGTTATGGCCAGGGTCACCAGGCCGAAGCCCCCCGCCAGGACGAGAAGGGCGAGGATGGGCACGTATTCGCGGGGCAAGATCAGCCTCCACAAGGACCAGGGGGCGCGCGCCCGCCGGTCAAGATAAGCGGGGGCCGCCCGCAGTCTTGAATCATATTAGGGTGGGGGTGCGGCGGGTGTCAAGGAATCCCCGGTCCGGAATACCGGTTTCTTTCACTTCCCGGGCCGGGTCAGAGCTTCTTCCGGGACTCCGCGAGCGCCCGCTCGATGGCCTCGATGTAGCGGGCGGCGGCCTCGGAGTGCGGGAGCACCACCAGGGTCTTCCGGAAGGCCGAGATGGCCCCCTCCCAGTCCCTGAGGCCGACGTAGTTGAGGCCCAGGCCGAAGAGGGCGCCGAAGTGGTGGGGGTTCAAGGCCAGGGTCTTCTCGCAATCCGCCACGGACTCCCGGTAGCGCTTGGCCATGTAGAGGGCGGTCGCCCGCTTGTTCCACCCCTCGGCGAAGTTGGGCTTGAGTTCAATCATTTCCGAAAAGGTCTCGACCGCCTTCTCCGGGAGGCCCTGCTCCATCCACACCACCCCGCGCCGCATCAGGGCGTCCACCTCGGGGTCGCCCGAGCGCATCCAGATGGCCCAGAGCGCGTCGTGGGCGGCGTCGCGGACCCCGGCGTCCTCGTCCTTGAGGAGGGCGGCCAGCGGGGCCGAATGGCGCATCCTCCCCGTCTCCCCCAGCTTCTGGACGGCCTCGATGCGCTCCCCGGCCGCCCGGCTCCTGAGGCGGGGGAGGAGGTCATCCGCTGGGGCGGCCCCCGCCCCCGGGGCGGAGCCCGGCAGGGCCAGCGCGGCCGCCAGCAGAAAAGCCCGGATTCCCCGCGGCGCCATGGGTTTTCCCTCCCTTCCCTTTTCCTCTTTACCTTGGGAACACCCAGCCCCGGCCGGATGTTCCCTACCCCCCCAGGATGACCAGCACGAGCCCCGCCAGCACGATGCCCCCGCCCAGGAGGGCCTCCCCCAGCCGCTCCCGCTCCCGGAAGAAGAGGTACCCCATGGCGATGGCGAAGAGGATCTCGGTCTGCTTCACCGACTCCACATAGGAGGTCAGGGTCAGCCGGTAGGCCTCCGCTAGGGCGTAGCTGTTCACGAAGGCGAAGAAACCCATCCCCGCGAAGCCCTTCCAGTGGGCTGGGACCTGGCGGAAGTGCCGGGCGGACTGCCGCAGGGCGATCGGGAGCATGAGCAGGGAGGCCGCCGCGTAGGTCCCCAGGGTGCCGAAGGCGGCGCTCGAGGAGACGGCCGCCCATTTGAAGCAGATGACCGAAGGGGCGTACAGGAAAGAAGAGATGAGGCCGTAGCGCAGCCCCTTGTCCGAGAGGACGAGCCGCACCGGCTCCCACGGCGAGACGCGCGCGCGCGAGGCGTTCAGGAAGTACACCCCCGCGAAGGCCACCAGGACGCCCGCCAGCCCCCAGGCCGAGGGGGCCTCCCCCAGGGTGAAGTAGGAGAGCAGCACGAGCCAGATGATCGAGAGCTTCCAGATCGAGGTGACGACCCCGATCTTCCCATAGAGCAGGGCTTTGGAGAGGGTGAGGGTGGCGGCCGTCTGGGCGAAGGCGAAGAGGGCGCATGCCGCCCAGAAGGAGGGCCGGATCTCGGGCACCCCCGTCGCCGCGACCGCCACGGCGGCGAAGGGGAGTAGGAAGACGAAGCGGCCCAGGACGTTGATGTATTCGTCCAGCTTGTGGCCCAGCGACTTCATCGCCGCGTTGCGCGAGGTCTGGGCCAGGGCCGAGACGAGGGAGAGCGTCACCCAATCCAAGGCTGCCCCTTTTCAAGGTGTCGGAGACGGAAAGGTCTTCTACCCTCCCTTCCTCAACCGCGCAACCGCGCAACCGCGCCGGGCGGGACTTTCCGGCGCTCAAATTTCTGTCTTGCATCCATCCCCAAAATACGGGAAACTCGCACCATACGCTCATTCCTACTTATTTTCATATTCGAAACTCTCGCCATTTCTTTCGCTGTCATGCCCGAAGAAGACGGCTTCCCCGCCTTTGTCCCAGGCGGGAGGAGAGACCGGGCCGGCGTCCCCCCTCGGGGGAAGGCCGCGGGCCCCAATCCGGCTCCACGGACCGCTCCCCATTTTCCAGGAGGAGGATCCCATGCGCACCCGCTCAATACCGCTGGTTCTCGCCGCGCTGGCGGCCGCCCTGGCCTTCGCGCTCCCCGCCCGGGCGGCGGAGCCCAAGCGCGGCGGCATCGTCAACTGGTTCATCTACGCCGACCCCACCCGCCTGGACGTACACGGCGAGTCGGCCCTCGCCCACCAGCAGGCCACGGGGGGCGTCTTCAGCGGCCTCCTCCAGCACGACCCCGAGAAGCCGGGCGAGCCCGTCCCCGACTTGGCGACGGGCTACGAGGCCTCCGCGGACGGGACGGTGTTCACCTTCAAGCTCCGCCAGGGGGTGAAGTGGCACGACGGCAAGCCCTTCACCTCCCGGGATGTGGTGGCCACCTTTCAGCGCGTGACGGGGAAGGACTTCCGCAGCCCCCGCTGCGGCACCCTGATCAAGCCCATCCTCGCGAAGATCGAAGCGGCGGACGACCATACGGTCAAGTTCACGCTCAAGCATCCGGCCGGCACCTTCATCCCCTCAATCGCCTCGGCGTGGTGCCGGATCGTCCCCAAGCACGTCCTCGACCGCGACGGCAACCTGAACTCGGCCAAGAGCATCGTCGGCACGGGGCCCTTCAAGCTCAAGGACTACAAGCGGGGCAGCATCATCGAGTGGGAGCGCAACCCCGACTACTACGCCAAGGGCCTCCCCTACGTGGACGGGGTGAGGCAGTTCGTCCTGGTGGGCCGGCCCACCCAGCTCGCGGCCGCCAAGGCGGGCAAGGTGATGCTCTGGGACACTTGGCCCCCCATGTCGAAGTCCCAGGCGGAGGAGGTGAAGAAGGCGCGCGGGGACCGGGTGAAGATATACCCCTGGCCGATCAACACGGTATTCATCACCTACCTCAACCCCAAGAAGAAGCCCTTCGACAACCCGGAGATGCGCAGGGCCGTCCGGCTGGCGATCAACCCCCACGAGGTCGTCGCCAAGGTGTTCGAGGGCGCGGGCACGCCTTGCAACCTCCTCGACCCCAAGCTCTACGGGGAATTCGCGCTCCCCCGGGAAGAGGTGCTGAAGGCGCCCGGGTGCAACCCGGCCACGAAGGAAAAGGACATCGAGGAGGCGAGGAAGATCGTCCAGAAGCTCCACCCGAACGGGGTGGAGGTCGAGGTCGCCACTCGGGCCGTGGCCGACTACGTGGACCGCAGCCAGCTCATCATCCAGCAGCTGCGGAAGATCGGCATCCGCGTGAACTTCAAGACCTACGAGAGCGCGGTCGGCTTCCGCAACTGGGGCTCGGGCAACTTCACGATCATCAGCTCCCAGGACACGGCGATGGTCCTGTCCGACCCCCACAGCATGTTCGCCCTCACCTACAGCGGGGACGGGGGCCGGAACTACACGCGGTGGAAGGACCCGAAGATCGAGGAGCTCATCGGCAAGGGCCTGCGCGAGACCGACAAGGCCAAGCGCGTGAAGATCTATCACGACCTCCAGCGCTACATCCTCTCGAAGCCGGATCATCCCAACATCGTGATCTCCTGGATCGAGGGATGGTTCTTTGAGGACACGCGCCTCAAGAACTACCGCCAGGCGACCACCGTCTACGACAACAACACGTTCCAGAAGGTCTGGCTCGGCGAATAGGAGCGCTTCCGGCCCCGCGGGCGGGACGGCCGTCCCCCGCCCGCGGGCCTTCGCCTTGCGGCCGGAGCGAAGCCATGCGCGAGTACATCATCCGGCGGGTCCTGCTCTTCATTCCCTCCCTCGTGGGGGCGAGCCTCGTCATCTTCGTCCTGATGCGGCTCGTCCCGGGCGACATCGCCGAGATCCTGGTCTATTCCGCGGGCTCCGAGCAGGCCTCCGTGGCCAAGGCCCAGGTGGCCAAGATCCGCGCCGAACTCGGCCTCGACAAGCCCATCGCCGTCCAATACGTCCTCTGGCTCAAGGGCGCCCTGCAGGGAAACTTCGGCCATTCCTATCTCGAGGACCGGCCGGTGGCCGAAATGCTCGCCGAGTGGTTCCCGCGCACGATGGAGCTGGCCCTCCTGACCCTTCTCCTGGCCGCGCTCTGGGCCGTGCCCCTGGGGGTGGTCTCGGCGGTCAAGCAGGACCGCTGGCCCGACTATCTCTGCCGCTCGCTCAGCATCAGCGGGCTGAGCGTGCCGATCTTCTTCTCCGGCGTCCTCATCCTCTTCGTCCTGGTGCGCTACTTCCAGTGGCTTCCCCCCCTGGAGTACGCGAGCCTGTGGGAGGACCCCGCCCGGAACCTCCAGAAGATCATCTGGCCCGCCCTCGCCCAGGCCTTCTACATCAGCGCCCCCATCACCCGCCTGACGCGGAGCCAGCTCCTCGAGGTCATCCGCGAGGACTACGTGCGCACGGCCCGCTCCAAGGGCCTGCTCGAGCAGCTCGTCATCTACCGCCATGCGCTCAAGAACGCCCTCCTGCCCGTCGTCACCTTCACGGGCTGGTGGGTCGGGCGCCTCCTGGGGGGCATCGTGGTGATGGAGATCATCTTCCAGATCCCGGGCATGGGCATGGGGCTCATCACCTCGGTCAACAACCGCGACTACCCGGCGGTGCAGGCGATCGTGTTCGTCATGGCGGGCATCTTCCTCCTGCTCAACCTGCTGGTCGACCTCGTCTACGCCTGGCTCGATCCGCGCATCAAGTACGCCTGAGGAGCGGGGAATGAAAACCGGCATCGCGCCCAGGGAGGCCCAGCGGGGAGGGCGGGAGGCGCCCCGGGAGGAGCTCCGCTCCGGCCGCGAGGAGCTGTGGAACGTCCTGCGCAACTTCCCCCGCCGCCAGCCGCTGGGAGCCATCGGCGGGATCCTCGTCGCCCTGCTGGTGTTCGTCGGCCTGTTCGCCCCGTGGCTCGCCCCCCACAACCCGAAGGCGGCGGGGTTCGACCCCTACCTTCCGCCCGGCGGCGGCTTCCCCTTCGGGACGGACCACCTGGGCCGCGACGTGCTGAGCCGGGTGATCTGGGGCGCGCGGCTCTCGCTCTACGTGGGGCTCACCTCGGTGGGGATCGGCGTCACCCTGGGCTCCCTCTGGGGAGTCGTGACGGCCTTCTTCGGCGGGCTGTGGGACACGGTGAGCCAGCGCGTGGTGGACATCCTGATGGCCTTCCCCCCCATCATCCTGGCCCTGGGGCTGATGGCCGTGCTCGGCCAGTCGGTGGAGAACGTCATCCTGACCCTCACGGTACTCCTCACCCCCACGGCGGCGCGCACCATCCGCTCCACCGTCCTCGGGATCAAGGAGATGATGTACATCGAGGCCGCCCGCGCGGCGGGCCTCCCGAGCCGGCGGCTCATCGCCCGCCACATCATCCCCAACGCGATGGCCACCTACCTCGTCCTCTTCAGCGTGAACATCGCCTACGCCATCGTGGTGGAGGCGGCCCTGAGCTTCCTCGGCCTGGGCGCCCCCCCCGACGAGCCCTCCTGGGGCGGGATGCTCACCGGCGCGGCCGGGCACCTCGAGCGCGCCCCCTGGATCGCCCTCTTCCCGGGCGCGGCGCTCAGCCTCTCGGCCTTCGGGCTGAACCTCCTGGGCGACGCCGTCCGCGACCTCCTCGACCCCCGGCTCCGGGGCACCGGATCGGGCTAGCGGCGGAATCCGAACGCATGGCTCGCGCCGGGGCCCGGTTTCCTCCCCCTCTCCCCCTGGGAGAGGGCGGGGCATCCAAGCGGCCCGCCGCTCGGATGCTCCGGGTGAGGGATGATCCGGCGGCGCGGCCTTCCCTCGCCCCCGTCCCCTCTCCCGCCTGCGCGGGCCGAAGCCCTTCCACCTTCGCGAATCCGCTCCCGCCTTCGCGGATACGCTTCGGCGGGCGGCGGCCCGGAGGGAGAGGGGAGCCAGACCCGGCGGGGAACGATGTCCCCGCGAACAACCCGTTGAGACGTCACAGCTGGCTCCCTCTCTCCCCACCCCCGTGCTAGGATCGCGCCGCGCCTTTCCCGAGCCGAAAGGGGAACCCCGTCTCCGTGCCCGCCGCCCCTCCCCTTCCCGCGACGCCCCCCCGCTTCTGGTACGGCTGGGTCGTCCTGGGCACCGTCTTCCTGGCGATGTGCACCCTCATCTCCGTGCGGAGCTCCTTCGGGGTCTTCTTCAAGGCCGTGGCGGGGGAGTTCGGCTGGAACCGCGCCCAGACCTCGGGCGCCTTCTCGGCGGGGCTGCTGGGCCAGGCGCTGGGCTCCCCCTTCGCGGGCTGGCTGATGGACCGCTGGAGCATCCGGGGCACCATGGCCGCCGGCATCCTCTTCACCGGCCTGGCCGCGGGCGCCATGGCCCTCACGAACGGCCTGGGCTTCTACTACGCCATGTACTTCCTGCTCTGCCTGGCCTTCGCGGGCGGGACCTGGGTGGCCCAGGTGCCCACCCTCTCCAACTGGTTCGTCTCGCGCCGGGGCATGGCCATGGGCGTCACCAACTCGGCCCAGGGCCTGGCCTTCTTCATGAACGTGGCCACCCCCTTCCTCATCGCCTGGCTCGGCTGGCGGGGGAGCTACCTCGCCCTCGGCGGGATGCTCCTCTTCCTCACCTTCCCCCTCATCGCCTTCTTCCACCGCGACCACCCCCGGCAGATGGGCACGGTGGCGGACGCGCCCTTCCTCCGGACGGGGGTGGCCCCGCCCCCCGCCCCCGGGAAAAAAGAAAGCCCCGCCCGCGGGGGCGCCATCCTCTCCCTCCCCTTCGCCCTCGTCGCGGGCGTCTACATGAGCATCGCCTTCTCCTTCTCGGCCCAGATCGTCCACCTCGTGCCCCACGCGACGGACCAGGGCTTCACCCCGGCCGAGGGAGGGCTCGTGCTGGCGGTGTGGGGGGGCGTCATGGTGGCGGGGAACCTCCTGAGCGCCGCCTCGGACCGCGTGGGCCGCCTCCCCACCTATTGGGCGGGCGCCCTGCTGGGGGCCCTCGCCGCCCTCCTCCTCGCCGGTTATTCCCGCGGGGACGCCCCCTGGGTCTTCTACCTCGCCACCGCCCTCTCGGGCCTGGGGCTGGGCCTCGCCCGGCCCACCGCATCGAGCCTCCTCGCCGACAACTTCTCGGGCGCCCGCTTCGGCCGGATCAACGGGGCCGCCATGAGCCTCTTCGCCCTGGCGGGGGCCGCCGGCCCCACGGTCACCGGCGCCATGTTCGACGCCCGGGGAAACTACCGCGAGGCCCTCTGGCTCGTCGCCGCCTTCTTCATCCTGGGGGCCGCGTTCGCGACCGGGCTGGGGAGGAGGAAGCCATGAGAATGTTCTTTTCGCAGGGCGAATCTTGTATTCGCCCCGTTATGCCTCCGGGCGAACACGGGACCTTCGCCCTCCGCAGGGATTGGGCCTCCCGAAGGAGGGTTCGCCCCTACGGATCATTCTCCGTGCCGCCTCGCATGCAGGGGCGGTTCGCGAACCGCCCCTACGGGACACCCGTGTCGCCCGCCAAACCGCACCGGACAGAAGCCGCGCGCGGCGGTAGAATGGCCGCGTCATTTTTCCCCGGAGGACTTCCCATGCCCCGCGCCGCCCGGCTCCTCGCCGCCCTCCTCCTCTCGGGCTGCGCCTCCGCCCCGGCTGGCCTCACCCAGGAGGTGACCGTCGAGGTGGTGAACGCCCCCGGCGCCGACTGCACCGGGGAGGACCTCCAGGGGCGGAAGTACCATTGGCCCAAGACCCCCGCCTCGGCCGCCCTCCCCCGGCGCGGCGGGCCCATCAACCTCGCCTGCGAGGCGCCCGGATTCAAGGCGCTCGCCTTCGTCCTCACCCGCTCGGCCGAGACCGGGACCAGCCCGCGCGAGACCTTCTTCTTCTTTCCCCCGGCCGCCGCCGCGGCCGGCCTCCTCCAGGGCGGCCCCGACGCCCGCTACCAGTACCCCAGCCCCGTCCGCCTGCTGATGGAGCCCGCTCCCGGCGCCCCCGAGGAGGTGAGGAGGCGCTACCGGGAGCTCATCCGGGAGCACGAGCGGGAGTCGCTGGGGAGGTAGGGGATGCGGAGGCGCTGGCCCCCATCCGCCGCTTTTTACTCAGAGTCAAATCCGGAAACCCGCCGTTTCGACGAAATTAGGTCTCTTTTTTCCCGCGCTTCGCCGCTTCCGCTTCCTTCCCGGCCTTGATCAGCCGCGCAAGGCGGCGAAGCTCCGGGCCCACCGCGGGGTCGCGCAGGAGAGCCAGGAACTCTTCCTCGTCGGGGGTGGGGAGCCCGCGCGCTCCCCAGTAGGCCATCGACTCGGCCACGCCCTTTTCCGCGTCCAGATCCGGGAAGAAAACGGTGATCGACACCTCCATCGCCGCCGCCAGCTTGGCGAGGGTCTCGGCCTTGGGGGAGCGGTAGCGGCCCACCTCGATGGCGGAAATGTGGGCCTGGGAAACCCCAGAGGCGGCGGCCAGCGCCGTCTGGTCCCATCCCCTCTCCAGGCGTAACGCCTTAAGAATCAGTCCGATTTTCTTTTCAGCCTTCCGCTCGGCCATCCGCAGAAGGTACAAATATGCGAGTTCAAATACCACAGGAAAAATACATTGACGCCAATAAGTTGAATGCATATATTTTTAAGCAATTACTTGTTCTCAAATTGAGCGCCATGTCATGAAAAACGACCTTCGCCACATCCGGGAAAAGCACAACCTCACCCAGGAACAGTTGCAGCAGGCGTCCGGGGTGGATCAATCGATCATCAGCGCCATCGAGATCAGCGGCCGCAGGCCCATCGTGGACACCGCGCTCCGGCTGGCCCGGGGGCTCTCCCGCCTGACCGGCAGGCAGTACCGGGTCGAGGATCTGTTCCCTCCGGAGGGGGACCCCATGGGGAGGCGCCGGTGAATCCGGACGCGGGGCTCCAGCCCGGGCATCACGTCCAGCGGGAGGGATTCTTCCAGAAACTCGCGAAGGAGCGGCACGGAAGGCTCTTCCGGCAGTGGCTGGGGGAAAACGGGCGGATCCTCGATCTGGGGTGCTGGGACGGCGCGCTCGCCCGGCACTACGCCGCGGGGAACGACGTGATCGGCCTGGACCTCGGCCTGGCCGCCCTCCGGCTGGCGGCGCAAGTCCCCGGCATCCGAGCCGTTCAAGCCCCCCTGAGCGGGCCCTTGCCCTTCCCGGACGAGTGCTTCAGCGCCGCCGTGCTGGCCGATGCCGGAGAGCACCTGCCCTGGCTCGCCCTCATCCTGGCCGAGGCGCACCGCGTGCTCCGGCCGGAGGGCTTGCTCGTCGGGAGCGTTCCTCTCGCCTCCCATTTGCCGGACCGGCGGTTCACCTACCGGGACTTCCAGGGGCTTCTGGCCGCGCGCTTCCAGCTGGAAGTTTTCATCAGCGGAGAGCCGGGAGCCGGAAACACAGCCTTCCGCTGCCGGAAGATGTGAGGGCGCGCAACCCTCCCTACCCCACCGCCTCTTTCAAAAAATACTCCATCGCGGCCCATGATCTCCTGTCCGCGCCGGCGTCGTACTTCACGCCCCCGGCGGGGTTGTTGGCGTGGGGGTTGGTGAAGGCGTGCAGGGCGTGGCCATAGGCGTGGAGCTGCCAGTCGGCCCGGGCCTCGGTGAGCTCCCTGGCGATCATGAGGACGTCCTCGGGCGGGGCGAGGGGATCGTCCCAGCCGTGCAAGAGGAGGACCTTGGCGGCGATGGGGGGCTGGGGGCCGAGCTTGGGCGGGTGGAAGAGGCCGTGGAAGCTCGCCACGCCCCGGACGCCCGGGGCGCCGCTCCGCGCGAGGTCGAGGACGCAGAGCCCGCCGAAGCAGTAGCCGATGGCGGCGACGCGCCCGGGGTCGGCCAGGGGGTGCTTCCTGGCCGCCTCGAGGGAGGCCAGGAGGCGGCGGCGCAGCATGGCCCGGTCCTCCAGGAGGGGCTGCATGAGCTTGGAGTTGTCCCCCGCGGGGTTGCCCCGGACGCCCCGGCCGAAGAGGTCCACGGCGAAGGCCAGGTAGCCCAGCCCCGCGAGCCGCCCGGCCGCCTCTCGCTCGGCGCCGAGCAGCCCGGCCCAGGCGTGGCTCACCAGGACGCAGGGGCGCTTCGACCGGCTCGATTCGTCATACGCCGCGTGGCCCTCGAAGGCGACGCCGCCCTCCTGGTACTCGATGGTCTCGGTGCGCATGTCGGCCTCCTCCAAAATCCAAATGGGAACCGCCTGGAGCCGGGGAAGGCGCCGCCGCCGTCCCGGCGTTCGCTTTCCCCGGCCCGGTGATGTAGAATCCTCAACAGGCATTCACTATTTTCAGAATCGAGGCGCATATGAACCGGTGCACGCGCGTGACGTTCAGCGGCTCCTCGGGGGCGGACTACCAGTTCGAGGTCTACCCCGTGAGCGCCATCTTCAACGACTTCGGCGCGGTCTACATGTTCACGAACCGGACGGCGGCCCCCGACGGCACGGGCCAGCACATGGCGGTGTTCATCGGGGAGAGCGAGGAGCTCGGCTCGCGGCTGGCCAAGCACGACCTGCTCCAATCCGCCGGGCGGCATAAGTTCAACTGCGTCTGCGTCCACCGCGAGGCCGACGAGGACCTGCGCGTCGTGGCCGAGGCGGACCTGCGCAAGCGCTACAAGCCCAAGGGCAACAGCTTCTCCTTCCTTCAGAACGGTCACTAACCGGCAGAGAAAGGCATCCGGAGGGCGCCCCGCCCCCCCCAGGTTCCGCGCATCTTTCCCGGCTTTCCGTTCCCCCTCACCCCTCCTCCCGGTAGAGCCCCAGGGCCTCGATCATGGGCTGGTCGTTGATGGAGAAGAGGATGGTCTCTTCTTCCCCGGCCGCGTGCTGGTGCCGCGCCCAGGAGGGGACGCAGAAGGCGTCTCCCCTCTCCCAGTCGAACCTTTGGCCATCGATGACCGAATGCCCGCTCCCCTTGAAGCACAAATAGACGGCGCTTCCGGTGTGGCGGTGGGGGCTGAGCTCCCGGCCGGGCCGCAGGAGCTGGATGCGGCAGCCCATGGTGGGGTAGACGGGCCCCCCGGTGCCCGGGTGGACGAAGTCCATGGCCACATCGTCGTGGGGAGAGGCCTCCCCCGAGGCGGCGAGGCGGCGCAGCGCCCGCTCGGTCCGCTCCCACTTGTAGAGGAGGAGCGGCGAGTAGGGGCCGCTCTGCCGCTCCCAGGCGGGGCGGAGCGCGCCCTCGGCCCAGCGGGCGAGGCTCCCGCCCTCGGGCCTGGGCGCGGGGGGAGGCGCCTCGCCCGCCCCCTCGAAGAAGCTCGCGCGCAGCTCGCGCACCATAATGATGTCGAGGCCGTCCATCCAGATGACGGGCTTCTCTCCCGTGTTCTCGTGGTCGTGCCAGGCCCAGGGGGGCGTCAGGACGAAGTCGCCGGGACCCAGGGCGCAGCGCTCGCCCTCCACGGTGGTCGAGGCGCCCTCCCCCTCCAGGATGAAGCGGATGGCGGCCGCCGCGTGGCGGTGGGTGTGGGCCTTCTCCCCGGGGAGGATGTACTGGAAGGCGCCCCAGAGGGTGTCGGTCGTGGCCGTCAGGCCGTCGTAGGGGAGGCCCGGGTTGGCGAAGCCGAGCACCCGGCGCTCGCCCTCGGTCATGGGGGCCAGGGCGCCCGAGGCCCGGACGAGGGGGAGGACCTCCCGGAAGCGCCAGAGGTGGGGCTGGGCGCGGGGGCTGGGGGTGCGGGGGACGTGGTCCTTGTATACCTTCCAGAGCGGGATGAGGCGCTGGCGCTCCATCGCCCCGTAGAAGTCGGCCAGCTCGGCGCCGGTGGGCATGTCAACCTCCCGATCGATTGCACGGTTCGTCCGTAGGGGCGGTTCGCGAACCGCCCCTACGCAAGGCGCCATCGCGATCCTGACACCGTAGGGACGTATTGCCATACGCCCCTACACAAAGAAGCAACGTGACCCTGGTTCTGTAGGGGCGGCCCCCCGTGGCCGCCCCGGGGCAGGCACAGGGGCCTGCCCCTACAGGTTTCTCTTTCCATAAAAACGGCGGCGGAGGGGGCCTCCGCCGCCGGGGGATTCGATCCGTTCCCTTCCCCTAGACCGGGATCGGCCGCGCCTCGAACTCCTGGGGCGTGAGGGCGTCGCCCACCCCGATCATGCTGTCGCGGGTGACGAGCATGGCCAGCCTTTCCTCGCTCCAGCCCTCGGTGCCCTTGGGGCGGCGGGGGATGATGAGGTAGCGGCAGTCGGCGTTCGAGTCCACCGTGATGAGCTCGATGCCCTCGGGGGCCTCATAGCCCAGGTCGCGCAGGGCGCCGCGCGGGTCCACCACGGACTTCGAGCGGTAGGGGAAGCTCTTGTACCAGGTGGGGGGCTGGCCCAGCAGGACGCGCGGATAGCACGAGCACAGCGTGCAGGTGACCATGTAGTGCACCTGGCCGGTGTTCTCGAGGGCGACCAGGTGGTTGACGGCCGAGGTGTCGATGCCGAGCTCGGCGCAGGCCTCCTTCGCGTCCATCAAGAGGCGCTTCTTGAACTCCGGGTCGGCCCAGGCGCGGGCCACCACCTTGGCGCCGATGGCGGGGGTCTGGGCCTCGATGTCCTCGATGGCGCGGCGCATCTCGTCGGTGGTGACGAGGCCCTTCTCGCGCAGGACGTTCAGGAGCGCCACCACACGGATCTGGAAGTAGTCCATCTCGTGCTCGGCCCGCCCCACGGTGTCATGGAGATAGCCCACGTCCTCCTTGCGGCGGAGGATGTGGGTGTCGTCGTGGCCGTGCCCGTGAGGGTGGTCGTGGCCGTTCCCGTGATCGTGGTGATGATCGTGGCTGTCGGACATGCGTGGCGCTCCTCTCAGGCCGGCTCGAGCCAGTGCTCGTAGATCTCGATTCGCAGCTTGTCCTGGGGCTTCCCGGGCTTGTGGTCCCACAGGTCGTTCACGCTGAACTCGACCCAGTAGAGTTCCCGCGCGGGCAGGCCGTCCTTCCCGTAGGCCAGGAGCTCGGGGTTCTTGTAGCGCCCGAAGTAGCGGCTGACGACCCCCGTCTTGCCGCGCACGTAGGGGCAGGTGCGGATGTGGCCGGGCGGGTAGAGGTTCTTCACCTTGACCCGCTGGCCCACCTGGAACCTGGTCTGCTCCATGGGGAACCCCTTGATTTCAGATAGGTTAATCCGGTTCGTGCGCCGTGGCAGCTTCAGTTTGCACAGACGCGGAGATGTGTAAAGGGGGGGAGGAGTCCTGAATCGGCCGGTGAATCCGGGAATGCAACCCGGAACCAGGGCCGTCTGATAGTGTGGATGAGAGTATCCATAGAGCGCCGGGTCCGGAGAGGGCCATGCGAAAACGGGGGCGTCTTGTGGGCGTTTCGGCACGCCATCTTCCCGGCGGCGCGCTCATCCTCGCCGCCCTCGCCCTGGGACTCCTCCTCCCCGGCTGCGCCCGCCCCTACAACGGCTACTCCTATACCCCGAGCTACTCCTCCTCGAGCGAAGCCAAGAAGGAAGAACCTCCCAAAGAAGAAGAGAAGGAGAGAAAGCACCGCCACTACGGCTACCACTCCCACCGCCCCTCCGGCTCCTCGGGATGGCGGGGGGGCACCTCCTCCGGCAGCCATTCCTACCGCGGGGGACACGGACACTCATCCGGCGGGGGAGGCGGATACCGCGGCAAACGAAGCTGGCGATCGAAATAGCCACGGGACGGCCTGCCTGACCGGCGTCCGGAAATGCACAGGGGCGGGTTTGAAACCCGCCCCTACGGAAAACTCGCCTCACCACCGCGCGATGTCATCCTGAGCCCTTCGCTTCGCTCAGGACAGGCTTCGCGAAGGATCCCGGTTTCGACTTTTCACGGCCTAGATCGGGGTTCTTCGGCCCTCGCCACGCTCGGGGCCTCGGAATGACATCCTGTCCCCCTACTTCTTCTTCCCTTCCTTGATCTTGTAGAGCTTCATCACGTTGCCCGAGAGGATCTGCCCCTGGGCCTTCTTGGGGAGCTTCGAGAGGCCGGGGATGCCGGTGGCCTTGCCCAGGTTCCCCATGTCGAAGGGGTAGTCGGTGCCGTACATCACCCGGTCCAACCCCAGGGACTTGACCGCGAACTGGAGGCACTCGGGGTTGTGGATGATGGTGTCGTAGTAGAATTTCTTGATGTAGCGCTCGGGCGCCTTGGCGCCGTTCACCTTGGGCTCCTGCCGCTCCCCGTAGCCGTGCTGCCAGCGCCCGCGGATCCAGGGGGTGTAGCCGCCGCAGTGGGAGAGCAGGAACTTGAGCTTGGGGAAGCGGTCGAAGACACCCCCCCAGATGATGCAGGCGGCGGCGATGGTGGTGTCGAGCGGGTTCCCGATGAAATTGCGCAGGTAGTAGTCCTTGAGGCGGTCGTTCACCCCCATCACCTCGATCGGGTGGATGAAGACGGGCACGTCGAGGTCCACCACCGCCTGCCAGAACACGTCCAGCCCCTTGTCGTCGAGGTTCTTCCCGGCCACGTTCGAGCCGATCTGCACCCCGATGTGGCCGTTCTTGACCGCGCGCCTGAGCTCGGCCGCCGCCGCCGGGGGATCCTGCAAGGGCACCTGGGCCATGCAGAGGAACTTGTCCGGGTGCTGCTTCGTCAGCGCCACCAGGGCGTCGTTCAGGGCCGAGGAGATATCCTTGTTCAGCCCCGCGTCCTGGGCGTAGTAGGTCATCGGCGGGACGACGGAGAGGATCTGCTTGTCCACCCCCATCCGCTTCATGTCCTTGAGGCGCATCTCGACGTTCCAGGTCTCCTTGGGCAAGGGATTCGGGTGCACCCGCTCCTGCCCGAGCACGGTCGAGCGCGTCACCAGGAACTCCCACTTGTCGCCCGGCTGGATCGAGATGGCCCCGCCGAAGCGGCCCTGGCGGGCGTCCTCGATGAAGGACTGGGGAGCGATGTGGGCGTGGGGATCGATGATCACGGAATCTCTCCTTCAGAGGGGGATTGCCCCAGGGGGATTTTCGGCCTGCGCACGCGGTGCGGGCGGATTATGCCGGAGGGCGCGGGAAAGGGGAAGCGGGGACGGCCGCGGGGAAAGCAGCCCCCTTATTATCCAAGGGGGCTTGACCCCCCCTGCGGAAGAACCGCCGCGAAACCTGATCCGTAGGGGCGAGGCATGCCTCGCCCCTACACAAGCACTGCCATCTTCTGGCCCCCCTAGTACTCCTTGTCCACCACGATGGTGACGCCGGAGGTCCCGGCGGCGACGGGGTCCGGGGCCTGGCCCTCGAGGTCGCCCTTCTGGGGCGGGCCGGCGCTTCCGTCCGCGTCCACCCGGGCCACGAGCCGCACCCGGCCCTCGAACTTCACGCCGGGCATCATCACGTGTTCCTGCGAGATTTGGAACGCGAGGGGGAACTTGGGCTCCGGGATCCGCACCACGGCCAGGGGCGGGCCGCCCCCCTCGGGCCGGGCGATGAGGAAGAGGGCGCGCTTGCCCCCCGCCTTTCCCGCGAGGGCGGGGGCGAGGACGACGGTGCCCGAGATGGCTCCCCCGCCCGCCGGGGCCGCCGCCTCGGGCGGCTTCGGGGCCTGGGGCTGCGTTTGCGCCGGGGGCCGCGCTTGCGCCTGGGGAGGAGAAGGCGGGGCGGCGGGGGCCTGCCCCCGCGCCGGGGCCTCGGGCTTCTTCGCCGCTTCCTTGGGCGGCTCGGCCGAGCCCGCCTGGGCGATGACCACCTCCACGTCCCGGGCGCCGATGGGGGCCGGGCGGGCGCTCACCCCCTCGTAGCTCCCCCTGGCCAGGGGCGCCGCCCCATTCGCCCGGCGCAGGGGCCCGAGCTCGTAGTCGGTGAGGTTCTCGCCGAGGAGCCGCGCCCGCACCCGGACCTGCCCGGAGAATGCCCGCCCCGGCGCGAACACGTCGTCCGGGGTCATGACGAAGCGGAGGGGGAAGCTGGGCTCCACCAGCCGCTGGACGGCGAAGGGGGGGCCGCCTTGGGCGGGCTCCAGGTAGATGAAGAGCTGGCGCAGTTTCCGGGCCTCGGGCGGGAGCGAGGGCGCGAGATGGACGACGCCCGAGACGGACGCCTGGGGCTCCGAGCCGCAGCCCGCGGCCAGCATGGCCAGAAAAGCCCATCCCAGCGCCCGCCGTGCCAAGGGCGCGCTCAAGACCCCGTTCTTACGTTTTCCGAGCATTTTCATCCCATCGCGGCGGCGCCGGGGCGAAGCCTCTTCATTCCGGATAGGAGCGTGCCTGCCGCATGAACGCCTCCACCTCGCCCAGCCGGGGGAGAGCCGCCCTCCCCCCGAGCGCGCGGCAGCTCATGGCCGCGAGGGCGTTGGCGAAACGGAGGGTGCGCGGAAGCGGATGCCCCTGGAGGACCCCATATATGAGCCCCGCATGGAATACATCCCCCGCCCCGGTCGTGTCCACCGCCTCCACCTCGAAGGCGGGGGAGCGGTGGAAGCGCTCCCCGTCGAAGGCCAGCGCCCCGCTCTCCCCCAGGGTGGCGGCGGCCACCCGGGGGCCCAGGCGGCGGATGGCGCGCAGGGCCTCCTCCAGCGAGGCCTCGCCCGTGAAGGCTTGGGGAAAATCCTCCGACGCCACCAGGTAGTCGGTCATCCGCACGAGCGCCTCCGTGCCCGGCAGGGCGCGCTCGGCGTCGAAGGAAACGGGGATGCCCTCCTCCCTCGCCCACTCGGCCGCCCGCAGCTCGGCCTCGAGGTTGTGGCCGTCCACGTGGAGGAGCCGCGACGAGCGCACGATGTCCTCCCGCACATCCTCCGGCCGGAGCGCCACCTCCCGCCGCCAGAGAATCGTGCGTCCGCCCCGCTCGGCGGACGGGCCGCCGCGCTGGACGAGGATGACCGCGAACTGGCTCGCCCGCCCCGGCTGGAGGGCCACGCCCTCCACGTCCACCCCCTCCTCGCGGAGGCTCTGGAGGGAGAACCTCCCCTCCTCGTCGTCCCCCACCGCGCCGATGTAGGCCGTCCGCAGCCCGAGCCGGGCAAGGGCCGCCATGGCGGTGGCCGCCTGGCCGCCGCCCTGGCGCGAAACCTCCAGCAACGGCCCTTTGGTGTTGAATAGAGGGTGGCGCTCCACCACGCAGAGGAGATCGGCCGAGTTGAGGCCGATCCCCACCGCGTCGAAGCGCTTCCCGCGCACGCGAGGCTCAGGCGAATTCGAGGAAGCGCACCCCCTCGGGGTCCGCCGCCTGGAGCGCGGCCGCCTCCTCCGGGGTGGGCTCGGGGGTCTCGAAGACTTCCTCGCAGGGGCCGGGGTCGAAGCCGGTGGCCTCGCGGACCGTTTCGGGCGCGACGCCCGCGTGGCGGCTCTCGATGCGGAGGCGCCCCTCCTCCTTCCGGAAGATGCAGAGCGGCGTGATCACCCGGTCCACCTTTCCGGAAGCCGTCACCCAGGCGCAGCGCTCGGGGAAGCTCCGCGGGTCGTGGGCCGTGCGCCACAGGACGGTGCGCTTCGCCGTGGGCAGGATGCAGGCGCTCCCGGCGCCCCCCGGGAGTCGCACCTTGGGGCGCTTGGGGTCGCCGATGTAGGAGAGGTTGATGTCCCCCCGGCCGTCGATCTGGGCCCCGCCCAGGAAGGCCAGGTCGAGCGCCCCGCGCGCCGAGAGGTCGAAGATCTCGGTCAGGTTGAAGTGGGCGCGGGCGCCCTCCAGGAGCTGCACCCCCACCGTCGAGCCGGGGAGGCGCGCCGGCCGGGCGTCCACCCCGCCCGGGATGTTCAGGTAGATGAGGTTCGGGGCGTGGAGCCTCCGGGCGATCCCGACCGCCGTCATGGGCAGGGCGGAAGCCACCCCGTGGAAGACGAGCTCGCCGTCCCGGATCTGCCGGGCGAGGAAGACGGCCATCCGGTCGGCCGCCCGCCTCTTCTCGGGCGAGAGCTCCCGCCTCATGAAATTCTCCCGGCCGGCCGCGCCGCACCCGCCCCGCGGTCCGCCTCCTCCCACGCGGCGAGATGGGCGGCCAGGCCTTCCGGTGAGGCGGCTTCTTCCAGATACCGGCCCACCGCCTCCTCGTCCAGGTCGTAGAAGGGGGGACAGGCCCCGGGCCGCGCCCCGCCCGGCACATGGGCCACGGCATGAACCAGGAAGGCCGGAATCTGGGTGCGCTCGGGCCGCTCCTCGAAGAAGGAGGTTTCGACGATCCGCTCGGCGGTCAGGATCACCCCCTCGGCCGCCCGGCTCATGAGCACGTCCTCGAAGGTGCCCCCCTCGATGCGGGCGTTGCCCTCAGCGTCGGCCCAGGGCACATGCAGGACGGCCCAGCGCGGGCGGATGCGGGGGATCATGAAGACCTTTTCCCCGGTGTAGGGGTCGCGTGCCTCCCGGAAGCCGGTGAGGCCGGGCACGTCGCTCCCCTGGAGGCCCGCCACGGGCTGGCTGGGGATGCCGTAGGCCGAGGCCCTCAAGCCCGCGATGACGGTGTAGCAGGCGTGCTCCACGGCCCGCACCGCGCCCGTCTCCACCCCCCGGCGGTAGGCGGGGGCCAGGCCGAAGAGGTTCTCGAAGCCGACGTAGCCCGAGTGGACCTCCTCCGCCGCCCCGGCCGCGCAGAGGAGGTCGATGTCGTAGGCCCCGGCCGTCTTCACGAGCCGGAGGCCACGCCGCCCCTGCCGGGCGAGCTCCCGGGCGAAGGCCGAGGGGATGCGCGTCAGGGAGTTCCCGCCCAGGGCGATCATTTGGCCGTCCCCGGCGAGCCGGGCGGCCTCAGGCAGGGAGACGAGTTTTCCGGCCACGGAAGCTCCTTTTCGGACCCCGGCGAGCATCCGCCGGGCGACGGAAGGATTATCGCCCCAAGGGCTTTTTGCCTCAAGAACGGGCTTGGGAGCCGAAAAAATCAAAGAAATTGACATATCCGCCCGGATTCCCTAGTCTGCGCCTTGCGGGTCATGGGGGCCCGCTCCTCCGCCCCGAGAGACGCTCCGTCCCAGCCGCCGAGGCGCGAAAAGCCGCCTTTTTCGCCGTTTCGGCAAGGGGTTTTCGCCGTATGCAACCCCCGGAGAAGCGGGAGCCCGCGGCCCCCCCGCAGGCCCCCGGCGCCCCAGACGAGAGCACCTCACCGGCGCCCCGCCTGGACGTGATGAGCCTCGAGGAGATCGGGGCCGGCCGAGACATGACGGCCGGCTCGCCCGAGGGCTGGGATGTGGCGCCCGCCGAGGCGGCCGCCTCCGCTTCCCCCGGGCCGCCCGGGCCCGATTCTCCCGAGTTCGAACTCGACGACTCGCCGCGCCTCCCGGAGGGCGAGTCCTTCCGGGTCAAGCTCGACGGCTTCGAGGGCCCGCTGGAGCTCCTGCTCCACCTCGTGCGCGAGCACAAGCTCGACATCAACGACATCCCCATCGCCTTCATCACCGATCAGTACCTCAAGCACATCGAGCTGATGCGCAGGCTCAACATCAACATCGCCTCGGACTACCTGGTCATGGCCTCCTGGCTCGTCTACATCAAGAGCCGCACCCTGCTGCCCCAGCAGGAGGGCGACGCGCAGGAGGAGGACCCCGAGGTGCTGCGCCAGGAGCTCCAGCGCCAGCTCCTCGAGTACCAGCGGTTCAAGCGCCTCAGCCAGGCCTTCCGCCGGGCCGAGGAGGAGCAGTCGTGGGTGTTCGCGCGGGGCGGGAACGGCGACGGCATCATGCTCGACCCGGCCGACGCGGCGGAGGAGCCCCGGCTCCAGGTCACGATGTTCGACCTCATCAGCGCCATCCGGCACCTCATCGAGTCCATCGGGGAGGAGGGCGTCCACCTCGTCGAGATCGACGAGCTGGAGATGGCCGACCGCCAGACCTATCTCCTCGACGCCCTGGAGAAGGCGGGGCCGGAGGGCGTGGTCTTCCAGAAGCTCTTCGAGGGGGCGCGGGTGCTGGCCGTCGTGGTCACCTTCCTCGCCCTGCTCGAGCTGATCCGCAAGAACCTCGTCGTCGCGAGGCAATCCGCCAATTTCGCCGAAATCCGGCTCGCCAAGGCGGTGAAGGATGAATGAGCCCAACCGGGAAGCCGACATGAACGAGAACGATCGTTTGCAGGGCGAAGCGCAGAAAGGAGCGGCATTCGAATTGACGGCCGACGCGATCACCCCGCCCGAGGAGGCCCGCAAGGCCCTCGCCGAGCGGCAGATGGAGGCCATCGAGGAGCCTCCCCAGGCCTCCACCTTCGACCTCGCCGCGGCGGGAGCCGCTCCTTCCCGCGAGGGATCCGAAGGCGGGGACGAGGGAGAGGACGCCGAGGAGGGCACGCCCCTCATCGTCGAGGAGACCGAGGCCAAGCGCATCATCCTCACCCTGCTCTTCGTCGCGCACGAGCCGCTGCGCCCGCGCGACATCTCGATGATTTTCCGCGGCGTCGAGAACATCAACGCCAAGGTGGTGCGCAGGCTCGTGGCCGAGCTCATGGAGGAGCACCGCGACCATCCCCTCCAGATCGCCGAGGTGGCCGAGGGCTACCGCATGTGCACCCGGCCCGAGTTCGGCCCCTGGGTGCGGCGGCTCCTCAAGGCGGAGCGCAAGGCCAAGCTCTCCCAGGCGGCGCTCGAGACGCTGGCGATCATCGCCTACAAGCAGCCCATCACGAAGCCCGAGGTCGAGGAGATCCGCCGGGTGGACTGCGGGGGCGTGATGACCACCCTTCTGGAGCGCAACCTCGTCCGCATCCTGGGCCGCAAGGACGTGGTGGGCCGCCCCATCGTGTACGGCACCACGCCCCAGTTCCTCGAGTACTTCGGCTTCAAGAGCCTGGCCGACATGCCCAAGCCCGACGAATTCGAGGCGCTGGCCGGCCTCGGGCCCCAGGAGGAGGCGGACATCCTGCCCATCGGCGGCGAGGGCATGATCCCCATCCCCGAAACCGCCGGCGGCGCCTCCGCGCCCCCTGTCTCCGAGGTGCTGGACGGCCCGGCCGTGGCCGGGGCCGAGGAGGGCGAGGCGGAGGGCAACGGGCACGCGAACGGCCACACCAACGGGCACGCGAACGGGCATTCCAACGGCCACGCCCAGGGCGGGGCCGGGGAAGAGGAGGGCGCGGCGCCCTCGGAAGAGAGCGAGCGGCAGCCCTAGCCGTAGGGGCGGCCCCCCGTGGCCGCCCTTCTCAATGCAGGGCAGGCACGGGGGCCTGCCCCTACACCCACTGGTTTTCCACACCGCCGCGGGCTTTCCCCCGCGGCGGTTTTTTTGCTCAAATGGCCGAAACGAACGGGAGACCTCTCATGCGCTTCGGGGTCATGGCGGCGGGCGGGGTGGGCGCCTACTTCGGGGGGCTGCTCGCCCGCGCGGGAGAGGACGTGCGCTTCATCGCCCGGGGGGCTCACCTCGAGGCCATCCGGCGGGAGGGCCTGCGCGTCGAGGCGGTGGTGCCCGAGGGGGGCTTCGCGGTGAAGGCTCCCTTCGCCACGGACGACCCGGCCGGGGCGGGCGTCTGCGACGTCGTCCTCTTCTGCGTGAAGACCACCGCGAACGAGGCGGCCA
Source organism: Candidatus Tectomicrobia bacterium (assembly GCA_016192135.1). NCBI lineage: Bacteria > Pseudomonadati > Candidatus Tectimicrobiota > Candidatus Tectimicrobiota bacterium. Next base: position 43,982 of record JACPUR010000040.1, read on the forward strand.
TCCCCGCCATCGCGCCCATGATGGGGCCCGATAGCGTGGTCATCAGCCTGCAGAACGGGGTGGACAACGAGGACCGGCTCGCCGCCCGCTACGGCCGGGAGCGCGTCATGGGGGGCGCCGCCTACATCTTCACCTCGGTGGCGGGGCCGGGCCTCATCCGCCAGATCGGGGGGCCGAGGCGCCTCGTCTTCGGGGAGCTGGGGGGCGGCGCGAGCCCGCGCGGGGAGCGCATCCTGGCCGTCTTGAAGAACGCGCAGGTCAACGCCGAGCTCTCGGCCGACATCGAGGCCGAGCTCTGGACCAAGTTCATCTTCATCTGCGGGGTGAGCGGGATGACCGCCCTCACCCGCTCGCCGCTCGGCGAGATCATGGCCTACGAGGGCACCCGGTGGATGATGCGCGGGGTGATGCGCGAGGTCTGCGAGGTGGGCCGGGCGCGCGGGGTGCGGCTCCCCCAGGGGGCGGACGAGGACCGCTTCCGCTTCCTCGGCGAGCAGAACCCGGCGAGCAAGGGGAGCCTCTGCCACGACCTGGAGGCCGGGCGGCGGCTGGAGATCGACGCCCTGTGCGGGGCGCTCTCCCGCCTGGGGCGCGAGGCGGGCGTCGCCACACCCCTCAACGATTTCATCTACCACACCCTGAAGCTCGCGGATTTGCAGATCGCGGGCGAGGTGAAACTCAAGGCGTAGCCGGAGCCGCCTTTTCTTCTTTTTCTTCTTTCGCCCACCCCTCGATGAAGGCGTCCGCCTCGCGCAGGTAGCGGGCGAGCTGGCGCGCGACGTTCGTCATGACCTTGGCTCGCAGGAAGGGCGACGGCGCACCGAGAACCTCGGCGCTCGCGGCCAGCAGGACCGTCTTCTTCATCGCCCAGGCGCTCCCGCTCCGGGGGGCCACCTCCAACAGCGCCATCTCCCCGAACGCGTCCCCCGGCCCCAGGCGCACCTCGTGCTTGTGAGCGCCGCCCGGCACGACCGACACCTGGCCCGAGACGACGATGTACATGCAGCCGCCCGGCTCCCCGCGCTGGAAAATGAGAGACCCCTCGTCGAAGGACTCCATGCGGCACAGCCGCAGGAACTCTCTCACTTCGCTCTCCTGCATGGAGGAGAAAAAGGCGCATGTTTTTTGGAGCTTGACCAGGACGTACTGAAGGCGCTCCGGGAGCGCCCGCCTGAAGACCACCTTCTGGACGCCCGCCCCCCCGCTCCCGGCCATCGGCCAGCCTTCCCTCATGGGGAGCACAGCAAGCCCTCTCCCTCCCGCCGCACGGAGCCTCGCGCGCCCGGCGGATGCTGTAAAATGCCCTGCGCATGTAACGCCGGATGGGGCGGTCTTAATTCCTCCCCGGGCCGCGGTGCGGGAAAATACGATCCCCCTGCCGTGAAAAAACGATCTCAACTTGAGAGGCGGCCATGCCCCGCCACTGGCTCATGAAGACCGAGCCCGAGGTCTTCTCCTTCGACGACCTCCTCGCCAAGCCCGGGAAGACCGACCGCTGGGAGGGGGTGCGCAACTACCTCGCGCGCAACCACATGAGGGCGATGAAGAAGGGCGACCGGGTGCTCTTCTACCACTCGAACGCCGGCCCCCCGCACGTCGCGGGGCTGGCCGAGGTGGTCCGCGAGGCCTACCCCGACCCCACCGCCTTCGACCGGAAGTCCAGGTATTACGATCCCAAGTCCAGCCCCGGGAACCCGCGCTGGTTCATGGTGGACGTCCGCGCCCTCTCCAAGCTCCCCCGCCCCGTGGCCCTCCCCGAGATGAAGGCCAATCCCAGGCTCAAGGACATGCCCGTCGTCCGGCCCTTCCAGCGCCTCTCCGTCCAGCCCGTCACGAAGGAGGAGTTCGAGGAGGTGGTGAGGATGGGGAAGGGGAAGGGCTAAAACGGCCAAGCTCTCGGTTGTCATGCTAAGCGAAGCATCTTCGTCAGCGGCCACTCGGCTAGATTCCTCGCGGAGTTTACCCTGAGCGCAAGCGCAGGGCTCGGAATGACACCCAAACCGTTCCGCTACTTTTCTCCGAGCACATCCCCCTCCTCGAACAGCATCAGGTACGGCTCGCCGAACTGGCGGGGGCTCCCGAGGTCCCAGTCCTCGGCGCTGTCCCAGGGCTTGAGGCGCACCCCCCAGTCCCCGCCAAAGACCAGGTGGACGACCGCCCCGCCCGAGTCCGAGACGGGGGCGTAGAGGGCCGGGCAGGGGGTGCCGCCCCCCGCGCTGCTCCAGCCGGTGACGCGGTAGAGGCCGGGGGGCCGGCCGGGCTCGGCCAGGCGCACCCGGGAGACCTCCACGGGCGCCGCCAGGGCCTCGTAGGCCATGGCGGGCATGCGGGGGCAGTTCTCGTTCTCGTCCACCTCGAGGGTGAGGGTTTCGGCCATGCCCGGATTCTCGCGCATCCGGGGGGCCGGTGAAACTCCCGCATCGGGCGCAAGGCCGGCACCAAAAGCCGACAAAAAAGTAGGGGCGTTCAATTGAACGCCCCTACTTGAGTGCACCGCCGGTGACGAAGGAGGAACATGACGAGGCCGCGAGGAGGAAGAAGGACTAAAACATTCGGAGCTCTTTGGTTGTCATGCTGAGCGAAGCATCTTCGTCAGCGGCTACACACGCAGATTCCTCGCGGAGTTTACCCTGAGCGCAAGCGCAGGGCTCGGAATGACAATGACCTTGGTGTCCTCCCAAAACGCAGGGGCGTTCGATGGAACGCCCCTGCGAAACCTTCAGCCTCAATGACGCTTCAAAAAATTCTTCGCGCTTCCTATGTGTTCTTCCGGATGACCGGCCGGCGCGCCTGGGGGCTGCGGAAGCGCAGCGCACCGCCGCTGGGCGCGGCGGGGGGCACGGGGCGCTCGGGGACGTGGGCCAGCGGGGGGTCGGGCACCCGGCTGAGGTGGGGCTCCGGCGCGCGGGGGCGGGGAGCGGGCGCTTCGAGATCCCGGAGGCGGGAGTGGACCTCGGGCTCTCTCTTTTGGGACGGCGGGACGGCGGGAGGCTCCGGGAAGTCGAAGACCGCCCGGGCGCGCGCCGCATCCCGGCCGTCTTCCTCCTCGAGGAGCAGGAAGAGGTCCTCGAGGCGGGTGTCGAGGCGGTGGAGGGTTTCCTCCATCCGGCCCAGCCCGAGGTACCAGCGCAGGAAAGGACGCATGAGGATCAGGGCGGCCGCCGCCCCGAGGGCGGCGAAGAGGAGCAAGACGGCTTCGGGGGCGAACTGGAGGAGGAAGGCGCGGTCCATCTCCATTCCCTTCGGGCCCGGAGGCGGAGCGGCGGCCTCTCCCCGCCCGGGGCCGGGCAGTCCCCGGGCGCGCACCTTCACTATACGCTCGGGGATGGGGCCGGGGGCTAGCGGGTGTTTACCCGAATTTCGCCATGCCGGCTTCCCGGAGGATGCGCCGGCCGGACTCGGCGAGCTCTTCCATCCTTTGCGCGAGGCCGGGGGCGAGGAGCCGCCCGCCGCGCTTGCGGAACTCGCCGGCCACGAGGACGGTGTCCACGTTCCCGGGGTTCGCGTGGAAGACCACGGCCTCGACGGAGTCGTGGACGGGGGAGAGGTTCAGGTCCTTCCGGATGAGGATGATGTCGGCCTGCTTGCCCGGGGTGAGGGAGCCGGTGCGGTGCCCCAGCCCGAGGGCGCGGGCGCCCTCGATGGTGGCCCATTCAATCGCCCGCCGGCAGCTCACCACCACCCGCTCCGGGGCCTGGCCCTGGCGCAGGAGCCAGCCGTTCGCCGTGGACCGCCAGAACTGGAGCCCCACCCGCATCGGGGTGAACATCTCGCCGGCGACGTTGGATTCGATGTCCACCCCCAGGGAAGGGGCGCCGCCCGCGACCACGAACCGCCCGCAGATCGGGTCGCCGTGCCCCATCTGCATCTCCACCTCGGGGCAGGCAGTGAGGGTGGTCCCGGACTCGGCGATGAGGTGAAGTTCATCGTCGGTGAACTGGTTGCCGTGCACGATGTTGAAGTGGGGGCCGAGGAGGCCGTCCCGGTGAAGCCGCGGAATGGCGTCCGGGCACTCGCGGACGAGGCGGCCGCCGATGTGGGCGCTCGCCACCAGGCCGTGCTCGTAGGCGAGGCGGATGTCCTTCGCCGCCACCTCGTAAGGGGTCTGGTCGGGGCCCCGCAGGGCCATGCCGAGGGTGACGCGCGCGCCGTCGTCGCGGAGGCGGTCCCGGAGGCGGCGCACCTCCTCCGCCGGATGGGGGATGTCCGCGGGGCTCGCGCTCCCCGTCTTGTCCCACCGCGCCGTGCCGTGGCCGAAGACGGCGCGGACGCCCGAGTCGAAGTGGGCGTCGATGGCGCGGTCGGAGTGCCCGGGTGTGGGGTTGTTGTGGCACCAGTCGAAGAGGGAGGTGATGCCGGAGTCCAGGTGGTTCCAGCCGCCCACGAGGTTGGCGAGGTAGATGTCCTCGGCGGTGAAGTGGCGCGCGAGGTTCAGGTGCATGGTGCGGTAGTAGTCGGCGAGGGTCCAGTCCCCGGCCACCCCGCGCAGGCCCGTCTGCCAGAGGTGGACGTGGGCGTCCACGAACCCGGGCAGGACGATCATCCCGGAGGCGTCCACCGGCTCGGCGCCGGAGGCGTCCACCACCTGGCCCACGGCGGCGATCCGGTCGCCGTCGACGAGGACGCTCCCGCCCCGGATGTCTCCCAGGGCGGGATCCATGGTGATCAGGTCGCCGCCGCGGATGAGGACCCTGGCCATGAATCTTCTCTCCTTCCCATCCGCCCGCGCTTTCGGCTGTTCCCCCTCCCTCCGGGAGGTCGGGCCCGCATGGGCCCGAGGGGGGAGGGAGATCCCGGCTCCGCCCCCTCCTCAGCCCTCCCCCGGAGGGGGAGGGTGAAATGCTCACCCGCCCGCGGGCGGGGCGAAGTTCCGCAGGGACGCCTCGTCGAACTCGATCCCCAGCCCCGGCCTGTCCGGGAGGACGAAGAAACCGTCCTTCACGGGCATGGGCTCCTTCAGGATGGGCTCCCACCAGGGCATGTGCTCGCACCAGACGGCGTGCGGGCAGGCGCTCATGAGGTGGGCCGAAACCTCGTGGAAGAGGTGCGGGGTGATCGGCTTGCCGAACTTCTCCGCCAGCCGTGCCGAGCGGAGCCAGCCCGTCACCCCCGCGCAGCGCTCCAGGTCCGCCATCAGCACGTCCGCGCCCCCGGCCTCCAGGATGCGCGCCAGGCCTCCCGGGCCGTAGTTCGTCTCCCCGGCGCAGATGTCGGTGGCGCTCTCCCCGGCGAGGGCGGCCATGGCGGGTATGTCCTCGTGGTCGACGGGCTCCTCGATCCAGACGAGGCGCTCCGCCTCGAGCTCCCGGCAGGCGCGGCGGGCATGCTCAAGGCCCCAGCCCTGGTTGGCGTCCACCATGAGCGGGAAGTCCTCTCCTATGGCTTCGCGCACCGCGCGCACCCGGCCGAGGTCCTCCTCCAGGGAGGGCTTGCCGAGGCGCAGCTTCATGGCCCGGAAGCCGCGCCCCTTGAGGGAGGCCGCCTCCCGCTGGAGCTCGTCGCGGGAGGCGTTGAGCCACAGGCCCTCGCTCGCGTAGCAGGGGATCTCCCGCCGGGCGCCCCCGAGGAGCCTCCACAGCGGCTGGCCCGCGGCCTGGGCGGCGATGTCCCAGCAGGCGGTGTCGAGCGCCCCGATGGCCATGGCGCTGAGGCCCTCGCGGCCGACGAAGCTCGCCGAGCGGCGCATGGCCTCCCAGTTGGCCTCGGCGTCGCGCGGATCCTTGCCGGCGATGACCCCGAAGAGGTCCCGCACCATGGCCATGAGGGCCCGCGCCCGCTCGGGGCCGAAGGCGAAGCACCAGCCGATGCCCTTCAGGCCCTCCCGGGTGCGGACGGTGACGGCGCAGGTGTCCACGGCGGGGAGCCGGAAGGTCGAAACCTCGAGCGGCCGGGGCAGCGGCACCCGCACGTGGGCCGGGGTGGCCATCAGGAGGGTGAGGGACGAAGCGGCCATGCTCGGGCACTCCCTGGCCGGAAGCCGGAAAGAACGATAAGGGAAAGGGCTCCGCACAGATTACCCCCTCCCGGGGGGAATGGCTATAATCCCTTTTGCGAACAAATGTGCCGCGCCCTTCTCCATTCCAGCGGGTAGCCCATGTCCGAAATCCGTCTCCAGAAGATCATCTCCCAGGCCGGGGTCGCCTCCCGCCGGGAGGCCGAGCGCCTCATCTCGGAGGGCCGGGTGACGGTGAACGGGCGCGCGGTCACCGAGCTGGGGGCGAAGGCGGACCCGGGCGCGGACGCCGTCAAGGTGGACGGCAAGCTCATCACCCGCCGCGAGCCCCCCGCCTACTTCGTGATGAACAAGCCCCGCAACGTCCTCACCACCATGCGGGACGAGGAGGAGAAGGGCCGGCCCACGGTGGCGGACCTGCTGCCTCCGGGCGGGCGGCGCGTCTTCCCGGTCGGCAGGCTGGACTTCGACGCCGAGGGGGCGATCCTCTTCACGAACGACGGGGAACTCGCCCACCGCCTCACCCACCCGAGCTTTCAGGTGCCCCGCGTCTACGAGGTCAAGGTGAAGGGCGCGCCGGACGCCAAGGCGCTGGCCCGCATGGGCCGGCGCGGCGCCAGCCGCCCCCCCCGGGGCTCCGGCGCCGGGCCCGAGCCCGCCGGGGTGCGGCTCCTGCCCAGCAAGACCGAGAGCAACGCCTGGCTCCGCATCGAGCTGCGGGAGGGCCGGCATCACCACATCAAGAAGATGTGCGAGGAGGCGGGCCACCCGGTCCTCAAGCTCACGCGCCGTTCCTTCGCGGGGGTGAAGATACTGGGGCTGGCCCCGGGCGCGGTCCGGCCCCTGACCGAGGCGGAGGTGGCCCGCCTGAAGGCCCTGATCGGGCTCGGAAGGCCCGCGCCCTCCCCCGCCCCGCGCTCCCGCGAGGGATGGGCCCTGCCCAAGTCCCGCCGCCCGGCCCGCGCCAGGGGCGCGGAGGCCGCCAAGGGCCGCGGAGATTCCAAGCCCTCCGGCAAAGGACGGCCCAGGAGCAAGGGGCGGCGCCGGGCGCCATGAGACGCCCGGCCCTGCTCCTCGCGGCCCTGCTGGCTGCCCTTCCGGTCTTCCCCGGGGCGGCCCCGGGGAGCACCGCCCCCCCCGAGGGGGTGGCGCGCTTCGAGGTGGAGGGGGAGGCCCTCATCCTCCGGGGCAACCAGGCCGCCGCCCAGGAGCGGGCCGTCGAGAACGCCCTGCGGCGGGCGGTGCTGCGCGCCGTGCGCCAGGCGGTCGGGGAAGAGGGCCTCGCCCGCTACCGCCGCCAGATCGAGGGCTCGATCCTCGCCACCGGCCGGGATTTCATCCGCAGCTACCGAATCCTCCACATGGGGACCGACGCCGGGGGCACGAGCGTCCAGGCGCGCCTGGAGGCGTTGGTGGACTGGCCGGGCCTCGACGAGGCGCTGCGCGCCCTGCGCCTGGCCCGCCCGGCCGGAAGGGAGCAGCGCGTGCTCTTCCTGGTCGAGGAGCGCGTCCTGGGCCAGGACGGCGTCCAGGCGGCGGAGGGGGTTCCCGGCATCGCCGAGGAGCGCCTGACGCTCCCCTTCCAGGAGGCGGGCTATTCCGTCCTGCGCCCGCCCGCCCAGGGCGAAACCTTCCCGCCCTCCCAGGTGGCCGCGGCCCTCCGGGGGGAGATGGGAGCGGCCCGCCTCCTCGGCGGCCTGTGCGGCTGCCGCCTGGTGGTGACGGCCCGGGCCGTCTCGGAGCGCGAGCGGAACGGAGCGCTGGTGGCCCTCGCCAACGGGCGCATCATCCGGGTCGAGGACGGCGCCGTCATCGCCATCCGCTCCTACCAGGTGCGCCTGCCGCCCGGCCGGGCCCGCAGCCACGAGGCCGCCCTCGCGGCGGCGGCGGGCCAGCTCGCGACCCAGCTCCTCGCGGAGGCGCGGCGGGCCGTGCCGCCTCCGCCGCCCGCGGCCAAGGCAAACCCATGAGGGAAGCTGTGCTATGATCACGGCTCCGGCGGAAGGACCGGCTTCGCCGAGGGGGAGACCGTGCGCCTGAGTGTATCGTTGCCTCCATCGCTCACGCTGGCGACGAAGATCACCCTCGGCCGGGTGCTGCTCGTCCCCCTCTTCGCCATCTCGCTGGCCTACCACCGGCACGGGTGGGCGCTCTTCCTGTTCCTCCTGGCCAGCCTGGCCGACACGGTGGACGGCCACCTCGCCCGCCGCCGGGGCGAGATGACCTCGCTGGGGGCCCTGCTGGACCCGATCGCCGACAAGCTGCTGATGGTGACGGCCTACGTCCTGCTGGGCGTCTCCGGGGAGGTCCCCGCCTGGCTGGCCGTCCTGGTGGTGTCCCGGGACGTGCTCCTGTGCCTGGGATGCATGGTGCTCTTCATGACCTCGGGCTTCGCCGCGCCGGCCCCGTCCTACCTGGGGAAGACGACCACCGCCCTTCAGATGCTGGCCATCCTCGCCGCCCTCGCGGCGAGCGCCGCCGGAGCGGGCGGGGGGGCGTGGCTCGCCGCCCTGTTCGCGCTGACGGGGGCCCTCACGGCGGCTTCGGGGATTCACTACTTGTTCTTCGTGGGAGCGCGGAACGCCGCCCCGCCGGAAGGGAACCGCTAGGACCCGCCGCGCCGGGACGCCCTGAGGATCGCGCCTTGAACGGGACGCACGGAAACGAGACCTCCGTCCTCCTGACCTGGAAGCGGATCTGGCTCATCCTCATCCTGATCGGCGTCATCTGGATGCTGATGAACGCGCGGGCCGCGCTGACCCCCCTGATCATCTCCTTCATCCTGGCCTACATCCTGCACCCACTGGTGGACATCCTGGAGCGCCGGCGGATTCCGCGGACGGCGGCCGTCCTCATCCTGCTGCTGGCGGTGGCGCTCGTCATCTTCGTCCTCTGGGTCAGCATCGCGCCGCTGGTGGAACGGCAGTTCTCAGCCTTCGCCCAGCGCATGCCGGGTTACATCAAGGTGGCGGAGAGCTGGGTGGAGCGCATGGTGCAGCGCTTCCAGCTCGTCCCCGCGGAGGACGTCCGCCGGTTCATCACCCAGAACCTCTCCTCCCTGGGCCGGCTGCCCCTGGAGGCGCTCCAGGCGGGCGGGAACTTCCTCCTCCAGACGACGCGCGGCATCGTGTCGCTCGTCCTGGGCGCCGCCTACCTGGCGCTCATCCCGGTGATGACGTTCTACCTCCTCCGGGACATGAACAAGCTCTCCGGGATGCTCTTCACCTACATCCATCCCGCCTTCCAGCCCGAGGTCCGGAAGCGGCTCGACCGGCTGGACGAGCTGCTCGGCTCCTTCATCAAGGGACAGCTCACGGTGGGGGTCATCCTCTCCGTTCTCTACGTCGCCGGCTTCTATCTCGTGGGCCTCCCCCTCTGGCTGGTGCTGGGACTGATAACGGGCATCGTCTCGATGTTCCCCTACGTCGAATGGATCGTGGCCCTTCCCCTGGCCATAGGCCTCGCCGCGCTCGCCTACCAGGATTGGCTCCATCCCCTGGCGGTACTGGCGGTCTTCGGCGTCGTCTCGCCGGTCGGCGGGATGTTCATCGTCCCCCGCGTGGTGGGGGACCGGGTGGGCCTGCACCCGGTGGTGGTGATCGCCTCGATCATGATCGGCGGCGAGCTGATGGGCTTCATGGGCATCCTGCTCGCCGTGCCCCTGGCCGCGGCCATCAAGGTGGGCCTCGAGGCCGTCTACGACTACTACATCGCGGACACGAAGCAGGCCGCCCCCTGACCCGGCGGCCGCGGAGAAGCGCATGGGCCTCCTCGGCGTGAAAGCCATCGCCTTCGACGTCTTCGGCACCGTGGTGGACTGGCGCTCGAGCCTCATCCGCGAGGGGGAGGCGATGGGCCGGGCGAAGGGCATCTCCGCCGACTGGGCGGCCTTCGCCGGCGCCTGGCAGGCCGGCAAGGATCCCGCCATCGAGCGCATCCGGCTGGGGGCGGCCCCCTGGTCCACGCTGGACGCCATCCACCGCGCGAGGCTCGACCTCCTCCTCGGCCAGTTCGGGATCTCCGGGCTCGAAGAGGAGGAGAAGGACCAGTTCAACCGCGCCTGGCACCGCCTCGCGCCCTGGCCGGACTCGGTGCCCGGCCTCCAGCGCCTCAAGCGGCACTACGCGGTCACGACCCTCTCGAACGGGAACTTCTCGGCGCTGGTGAACATGGCCAGGCACGCGGGCCTGCCCTGGGACTGCGTCATCGCGGTCGACCTCTTCGGCTGCTACAAGCCCGCCCCGGAGGTGTACCTGGGGGCGGCGGACCTCCTGGGGCTCGCCCCCGGCGAGGTGATGCTGGCGGCGGCCCACAACTACGACCTGCGCGCCGCGCACGCCAACGGCCTCCGGACGGGCTACATCCGGCGGCCCCTCGAGTTCGGCCCCGGCCAGAAGACGGACCTCGAGCCCGATCAGACGTGGGACGTCATGGCGGAGAGCATCGAGGAACTGGCGGAGAAAATGGGAGCGTAGCCCCTACGACGCCCCGAGGTGGGCGTTCGACTCGCGGAGCTTCTCGGACATTTCCTGCGCGACCCCCAGCAGCACCTTGTAAGCGAGGTTGGGCGTCTTCTCGCTCATGACCGACGCGGAGATGGCGAACAGCCGCACCGGCTCCGCCGCGGCCGCCGAGGCCGTGCGGGGGATCCGCTCGAGCAGCGACATCTCGCCAAAAACGTGCCCGGGGCCCAGGCGGGCCACCTCGCGATCCTGGATGGTGATGGACACCTCCCCCGAGATCACCAGGTAGAAATCCTTGGCGCTTTCTCCCTGCCGGAAGATGGACTGGCCCTTCTCGAACGCCACTTGCTTGCACAGCCGGAGGAAGGCGGCGATCTCCTCTCCGGTCATTTCGGAAAAAAAGTGATAGTTCATTTGGAGCTTCTGGACGAGGTGGCGCTGGACGTCCGTCAGTTCGTGGGGCTGCATGTCCCAATGCCCGGGAACGCCCATGCCCATCCAACCCTCCGCCGAAACGCTAACTCGGCACCTCCACCCCCCGGTCCACCGCCCGCGCCATCAGGAACAGGAGGTCCGAGAGCCGGTTGAGGTAGATGAGGAGGTCCGGGTTCTCGAGGTAGCCCTCGTCCCGCAGGCGCACCGCCCAGCGCTCGGCGCGGCGGAGGATGGTGAGGCCCAGGTCCAGCGCGGCCCCGCCCGCGGATTCCCCCGAGATGTACCAGTCCGTGAGCTTGATCGCCTCCTCGTAGCGGGCGATCTCGGCCTCCGCCCAGGCCACGAGGGCGGGCCCCACCCGCTCCTTCAGGCGGGGCGCCTTGCCCCGCTGGGTGGCGAGCTCGCTGCTGGCCACAAAAAGGTCCTTCTGGATCTTGAGGATGGCGGGCTTGAGCCACTCGGGGGCGAGGGCGCGCCCGAGGCCGAGCGCCGCCTGGGCCTCGTAGACGGCGCCGTAGGCCTCGACCTGGGGGTGGTACTTGGGGACGCGGTCGGCGAACCAGAGGTCGGTGTTGCCGTCGTCGCCGCGCTTGGTGACGAGGGACATGGGCGGGTTCCTCCTGGGCGGCCCCCGCGGGCGCCGGAGCGCCTACAGCCGCCGGATGATGTCGGCGGTGGCCTCCTTGGTGGTGGCCGTGCCGCCGAGGTCCCGGGTGCGGTTGCCCTGGGCCAGGTGGCCGCGCACGGCCCGCTCGAGGCGCCGGGCGGCGCGCTCCTCGCCGAGGTAGTCCAGCATCAGCCCGGCCGAGAGGACGGCCGCGACGGGGTTGGCGATGCCCTTCCCCATGATGTCGGGGGCGGAGCCGTGGACGGGCTCGAACATGCCGGGGGCGGTGCGGGCGGGGTTGGTGTTGGCGCTGGCGGCGACGCCCAGGCCCCCCACGATGGCCGCGCCCAGGTCGGTGAGGATGTCGGCGAAGAGGTTGGTCGAGACCACCACGTCGAAGCGGCCGGGGCGGCGGACGAACTCCAGCGCGGCGGCGTCCACGAGGTACTTGGCGGTCTTCACCTTCTTGTAGCGCGGGCGCGCGGCCACCTCGGCGAACACCTCGTCCCAGAGCACCAGGGTGTGGCCCTGGGCGTTGGACTTGGTGACGTTGGTGACGTGCTTCCCGCGCTTGAGGGAGGCCTCGAAGGCGGCGGCGATGATGCGCTCGCAGCCCCGCCGGGTGAACAGCGCCACCTGGGCGGCCACCTCCCCGGGGAAGCCCTGGTAGTGGCGGCCGCCGATGGGGCTGTACTCGCCCTCGGTGTTCTCGCGGAAGAAGAGCATGTCGATGTCGCCCGGGCCGCAGCCCTTGAGGGGGGACTCGAGCCCCTCGTAGAGGACGATGGGCCGGGCGTTGATGTAGAGGTCGAAACCCCGGCGGATGGGCAGGAGGAGCTGGTTCAGGGTGATGTGGTCGGGGATGTCGGGCCGGCCCACGGCGCCGAGCAGGATGGCGTCGAAGGGGCGGAGGCGCTCGAGATAGTCCTCCGGGCACATGCGGCCCTTGGCGTGGTAGTAGTCGCTCCCCCACGGGAAGGACGCGAAGCCGAACGAGAGCCCCCGCTCGCTCCGGGCGAGCGAGCGCAGGACGCGCACCGCCTCGCCCACGACCTCGGGCCCGATTCCGTCTCCGGGTACCAGCGCGATCCGATGCTTGGCCATGCCACCTCCGAGGATGCCCGCCGGGGGGCGGGGATCAGAAACCCTGCGACACCAGGTACTCCACCGGATTGTAGTCGTCGGTGAGGACGGGCCCGTAGGCGCCCGGCAGGGGAGGCGCCACCCGCGAGCCCGCGATGAAGGCGAGCTGCGGATCGGCCTCGAGCCGGCCCATGAGGGAGAGGAAGCGGCCTTCCTCCCGGTCGCGGAAGGCGAAGAAGAGCACGTTCTGCGCCGCGCCGGGCAGGGCCGGATCGGTGCTGAACACCCAGACGTCCGGGAAGACCGAGGCGAGGGTGCGGTAGACCGATGCGTAGAGCACCCCGCCGGGGCCGGAGCGGTGGGCGATGAGATTCATCAGGAAGGCGCCGCCCGGCGCCAGCTTGCCCCGCACCTCCTCGAAGAACTCCCGGGTCACCAGATGGGGCGGGATGTTCCTGAGCCCCCGGTAGGCGTCTCCCACGATGAAGTCCCATTGGCCGCCGGTCTCGCGCAGCACGCGCCGGCCGTCCCCCGGGAGGACGCGGACCTTGGGATAACGGTCCAGGTGGAAGAACCTGCGCCCCGCCTGGATCACGTCGGGGTCGAGCTCGGCCACGGTGATGTCGACTGCGGGGCGCGAGAGATGGAGGGCCTTGGGCATGGTGAACCCCCCGCCCCCCAGGAAGAAGGCGCTCCGCATCTCCGGCAGCGCGACCCTCCCCAGGGCGAGGAACCGGGAATAGCGGAAGTGCAGGGCGCGGTCGTCGCCCGCCACCATCGCGGCCTCCGGCTGGGAGTCGAGGTAGAGCTCGAACACCTGGCGCCCGCCGTCCTCCCAGTTCTGGATGCGGATGGTGTGGTACATGTTCTCCTGGAAGTGGATGGTCTGCGGCAGCCTGCCGGGCGGCCGCCCCGCCCAGGCGGCTCCGGCCGCGAGGCAGACGGCGGCCAGCAGGGCGGCTCCCTGCACCGCCTTGAGGCCCGGGCCGGCGCCGTGCCCGCGGGTCAGCCAGAGCCCGGCCCCTCCCGCCAGGGCCAGGGCCACCGAAGTCGCCAGAAAGATCGAGTTCAGCCCAAAGGCCGGGATGAAGAAGAAGCCGGTGGCGAAGGTGCCCGCGATGCTCCCCACCGTGGACCAGGTGAAGAGATCCCCCGTCACCGTGCCGATGAGGCGCTCGTCGCTCGCCTTGAGCTTGACGGCGTAGGGGGTGAGGATGGCCAGGATGAAGCTCGGGGCCACGAAGAGGAGGATGCCCGCGAAGATGGGGCCCGAGCGCAGGCTCAGCCCCCGCTCGAGGACGGGCATGAGGACCGCCCGCAGGAAGGGCACCAGCGCCACCAGGGCCGCGCCGATGATCATGAGGAGGAAGAACATGCGGAACGAGGGGGCGCGGTCGGCCAGGCGCCCCCCGGCCGAGTAGCCCAGGCTCAGGGCGGCGAGGATGATGCCGATCATGCTCGTCCAGGTGAAGAGCGTGTTGCCGAAATGGGGGGCCAGCACCCGGCCCGCCGCGATCTCAAGAATGAGGATGGAGCCTCCCGAGAGGAACACGCAGATGTAGAGATACCATGTTTCCCATCCGGCCGCCGCGTCCTCGCGGGCCGCGGCGGGCGCTCGCCTGGCCATTCGGACCTCCCCGGGTAAGAGACGCCCCTCACTCTAGGTCAGCGCAACCGGGGGGGCAACCGCCGCGGCGCGGCGGGCGGGTTTCGTTGACCCCCTCCCGGCCATCTCCTATACTCACCCCAATTCAAGACCCAAGAGACGGGTCCGCGCCGGAATCGGTTCCGGGAGGACCCACGCCTTATGAGGGGCGGCCGCCACGCGGAGGCCCCGGGAAATCCTGTCATGGAGGGAATCATGCGACGGATCTTTTTCTCCATAGCCGTATGCGCCGTACTCGTGTCGGCCCTGGGCGCCCCGCCCCGCGCCGGAGCCGCCAAGAAGGGGGGGACGCTCCGCATCGCCATGGAGGGAAACATCCCCCACATGGACGGGACCGTGGTGCTCGGCCTGCCGATCAAGTTCTACCGCGAGATCTCAGGCTCGAGCCTCGTCATGGTCAACGAGAAGTACGAGATCGTGGGCGACCTGGCCCACAAGTGGGAGTTCTCGGACGAAGGGCGGGTTATCACCTTCCATCTGAGGCCCGGGGCGAAGTTCCACGACGGCACCCCGCTCGACGCCGAGGCCGTGAAGTGGAACTTCGACCTCATCAACGGCCGGCTCGAGACGGACTGGATGAAGGAGGAGAAGAAGAAGAACCCCAAGTTCAAGTTCAACTCGAGCTATAACCTCTATCTTTACCAGGTGAAGAAGGTGGAGGTGGTGGACAAGCACACCGTGCGGCTCCACCAGCAGGACCTGGGCAAGGGCATGACGCTCCCCGCCCTCGCCGGCTACTTCACCCGCATAACCTTCGTTTCGCCCACGGCCTACAACCGCGACTACGACAAGTTCAAGCGGCTGCCGGTCTACAGCGGGCCCTTCAAGATCACCGAGTACAAACACAACCAGCTCGTGGTGATGGAGCGGTTCAAGGACTATTACATCAAGGATCGCCCCCATCTCGACCGCATCGAGATCTACTACATGCCGGACGCCAACCAGCGCCTGAACGCCCTGCGCGCCGGCCAGATCGACATGATCTTCAGCGTGCCCCTCTCCCTGGTGGCCACCCTCGAGAAGACCCCCGGCGTGAAGCTCCACACCGGCCGGACGGCGACCACCATGGGGATCCCCATCAACAACCAGCGCGGCCCCTTCAAGGACGTCCGCGTGCGCAAGGCGCTCGGCTGCCACGGCATCGACCGCGCCCTCATCGTGCGCACCGCCCTCCGCGGGCTGTCTGAGCCGTGGGCCTCCTTCTCCGGCCCGGGCGCCCGGGACGCCATCGACCTGACGGCGGAGTGCCGCTTCGACCCGGCGAAGGTCAAGTCCCTCCTCGCCGAGGCGGGCTACGGCCCCCAGAAACCCTTCAAGTTCCAGATGCCCATCATCAACTCCGACCCCACCTACGCCGAGATCGCCCAGATCATGAAGACCACCTACGGACAGATGGGGATCCAGATGGACATCCAGGTCCTCGATCGGGCCACGTGGGTGAACCTCTTCGTCCTGCGGCGGGTGGCCGACATGACCATCCAGGACACTTTGCCCACCTTCGACTTCAACTCGGCCAGCCACACCTTCTACTCCAAGACCTTCCTCGACTACTACATGATGAAGGACCCGAAGGTGGACGCCATGGTCGAGGAATGGCGCTCCACCATCGATCCGAAGAAGCAGATCGAGATCAGCCACCGCCTCCAGCGCTACATCGTGGATCAGGGCTACTACCCCTCGGTGGCGGGCTCCCCCTTCATCCAGGCGACCCGGGACTACGTGAAGGACTTCGCCTTCCGCAACAAGATCATCTTCACCCTCAGGGACACCTGGCTGGACAAATAGGAAGGCCTACGGCATCACGCCCCCACCCCCTTGGCAAGGGGGGTGGGGGCGTGAATTTTCCCCGCGATGGCCCCGCCGGCCGCGCCCCGCGCCCGCCTGGATTTTTCGGCTCCGATCCCGCATAAATCCCGGAGGAGCCCCCTTCGAGGAGCCCGCCGTGCCCGCGCCCCCAAAGGTTTACTCCTCCTCCGCCGAGGCCGTGGCGGACATCCCCGACGGCGCCGTCATCCTCCTCGGCGGCTTCGGCGGGGTGGGCGTGCCCGAGAACCTCCTCGCCGCCATGGCGGACCACCCGGCGCGTGAGCTGACCGTCGTCTCGAACCACGCCGGGTTCGGGGAGCGGGGCCTGGGCCGCCTCCTGCGCCAGGGCAAGGTGCGCAAGATGATCTGCACCTACGCCTTCCACAAGAGCGCCTTCATCTTCCGGGAGCTCTACATGGCCGGGAAAATCGAGCTCGAGCAAATCCCCCAAGGCACCCTGGCCGAGCGCCTCAGGGCCGCCGGGGCGGGCATCCCCGCCTTCTACACCCCCACGGGCGCGGGCACGCTCGCCGCCGAGGGGAAGGAAATCCGCTCCTTCAACGGCCGCGAGGCCCTGCTGGAGTACGCCCTGCCCGGGGACTTCGCCCTCATCAAGGCCCACACGGCCGACCGGCTGGGGAACCTCGTCTACCGGGGAACGGCCGGGAACTTCAACCCCGTCATGGCGGCGGCGGCGCGGGTGGCCATCGCCGAGGTGGAGCGCATCGTGGAGACGGGAGGCATCCCGCCCGAGCAGGTCCACACGCCCTCCGTGTACGTGGGCCGCGTCGTCCGGGGAGAGAACCTTGACTTTCGCTCGGAGGCTTGAGGCGGCCGCGCTCGGCCCGGACGATATCGCCCGCCGCGTGGCGCGCGAGGTGCCGGACGGCGCGGTGGTGAACCTGGGGATCGGCATCCCCACCCGGGTGGCGAACTTCGTCCCCCCGGAGCGGGGCATCCTCTTCATGGCCGAGAACGGCATCCTGGGCGTGGGGCCCCGGCCGCCCAAGGGCCGGGAGGACCGCGACCTCGTGAACGCCTCACGAGAGCCCATCACCGCGCTGCCGGGCGCGGCCATCTTCGGCCACGCGGACTCCTTCGCCATGATCCGGGGCGGCCACGTGGACATCGCCGTGCTGGGCGCGCTCCAGGTTTCGGCCGGGGGCGACCTCGCCAACTGGACGGTGCCGGGCGCGGGCAAGGGCGGCATCGGCGGCGCGATGGACCTCGCCACCGGCGCGCGCGCCGTCTACGCCATCATGACCCACCTCACCAAGGAGGGGGAGCTGAAGCTCCTGGAGGAGTGCACCTATCCCCTCACCGCGCGCCGGGTGGTGACCAAGCTCTTCACCGACATCGCCTTCATCGAGTTCACGCCCGAGGGGCCCCTCCTCCGGGAAGTGGCGCAGGGCCTCACCGCCGAGGACGTGCAGCGGGCCAGCGCGCCCCGGCTGCGCGTCGCCGAGCCCCTCGGGGCGCTGGCGCGGGAGGAGGGGCCGTGATCCGCGCCGGCGCCGGGCTCTCGGACCTCGCCGCCTCGGGCGAGGCCGTCCGGCGGGCGGTGGCGGAGGCGGCCGGGGAGGCGCGGCTGGACCGGGCGGACCTGCTCTTCCTCTTCGTGACGTCGGATCACCTGCCCCAGTTCCCCGAGGTGGCGCGCGCGGCGGCCCAGGCCTCGGGCGGGGCTCGCATAGTGGGCTGCACCGGCTACGGCGTCCTCACCTCCGAGGGAGAGATCGAGGGCGGCCCCGGCGTCGCCGCCCTCGCCCTGGGCGGGGACGGCGTCGCGGCCGCGCCCTTCCTCTCGGAGGGGCTGAGCGCCGCCCCGCGCGAGTGCGGCCGGGCCATCGGCCGGCAGGCGCGCGGGACGCTGGGCGCGAAGCTGGAGGAGGGCTCGCCGCCCCTGGTCATCCTCCTCCCGGACACCTACAACCTCCGCCCGCGCGAGCTCTTCGAGGGCATCCACGAGGGGCTGGGCCGGCGCGCCGTCATCGTGGGAGGCGGGGCGTCGGAGAACGGCTCGCTCGGCCGCACCTTCCAGTTCCTGGACGGCCGGGTGCACAACAACGCCGTGGCGGGCGCCGTCCTGGCGGGCGGGCAGGCGCGCTTCATCGGCATCTCCCAGGCCTACCAGCCGGTGGGCGACCCCTGGCTGGTGACCCGGGCGAAGGACAACCTCATCTTCGAGATCTCGGGCCGGCCCGCCTTCGAGGTCTTCGCCGAGGCGGCCGGCCCCGAGCTGATGGAGAACCTGCGCGCCGCCGCCTCCCAGGTCTTCGTCGGGATCCCCGGGGACCCGGACCAGGTCTCCCTCGACCACGGCAACTACATCGTGCGGCCCATCGTGGGGGTGGAGCCGGCCAAGGGCATCCTCGCCCTGGCCGAGCCCATCCCCGTGGGCCAGGCGATCACCTTCGCCCGGCGGGACGGCGGGCGCGCCCTGGACGACTTCGAGGCCATGCTCCAGAAAGGGGTGGACCGCTTCGGGCGGGGGAACTTCGACGACGCGGCCGCCTTCGGCCTCTACTTCAACTGCGCCGGGCGGGGCAGCGCCCTCTACGGCTCGCGCGGGGTGGACGCCGCCGCCATCCGCCGGGCGATGTTCGGCCTGCCGGTGGCGGGCTTCTTCACCGGGGCCGAGATCGGCCCGATCGGGGGCCACGACCACCTGCACCAGTTCTCGGGCGTGCTGGTGCTCCTGGGCGAGAACCCGGGGGTGAGATAGGGTAAAAGGAAGGGATGCGAGACGAAGAATTTCCCTCTCCCCTTGGGAGAGGGGAGGGTGAGGGTGCCTTGCCCGTCCGCTTCCCTCACCCCAGCCCTCTCCCGGAGGGAGAGGGAGCGCCCCGCAGGGGCGGCGGCGGAACGCCCCTGCTTATGCATCCGGCGCCGCATCACATTATCCACGATGGGTCATTCACCGGGAGACCTCATGGGCTACAGCACCGGCAACATCATCGTGACGACCGTGCACGTCCTCTCGGCCATCCTCGCGGTCGGGGGCGTGGCCTTCCTGCGCTTCGTGGCGCTGCCCTTCGCCGAGGGGCTGCCCGGGCAGGAGCGCGCCCGCTTCCAGGAGACCCTGCGCAGGCGCTTCACCCCGATCCTGCACGGCTCCTTCACCCTGCTTCTCCTGACCGGCATCCACCACATCACCCGCATCATCCGCTCGGGGCTGGCTTTTTCGCCGGAGCTCATCGCGAAAATTGTCCTCGCCCTCGCCATCATCTTCATCGGGGTGGCCCTCACCCTGCCCTCGGGCATGGAGGGGATGAAGGCCCGGCGCAAGCAGTGGCTCAGCGTGAACCTCGCCCTCGCGCTGATCGTGGTCTTCCTCGGAATCCTGGTGACGCACCGGTAGGGCGCGAAGATGGAAGATGGGGAGCTCGGCGTGGCCATCCGCGAGAACGGCGGGAGAATCCGCGCCTACATCGCGCGGATGATCGGCGCGGACGATGAGGCGGACGACCTCCTCCAGGAAACCTTCGCCCGCGCCCTGGCGGCGAAGGATTCGTTCCAGGGCGAATCGAAGATCTCGACCTGGCTCTACTCCATCGCGACCCACGCCTGCCTGGATTACCTGAAGAGCGCGCGGCGCCGCCGGGTCGATCTCGTCCCCCCCGAGACGCTCATCCGGGTGACGGCGGACGAGGAGGAATCCCCCCACCTCTCCGCCGCCCTCCTCATCGACCAAGCCCGGATGGGCGAGTGCGTCCGGGGCCTCATCGGCGAGCTTCCCCCGGACCAGCGCATGGCGCTCCTCCTGCACGACATCGAGGGAATGAACCTCGCGGGCCTCGCGGATGCTCTCGGCTGTACCGCCGCAACGGCCAAGGTACGGATTCACCGGGCCCGGAAGAGGCTTCGCGCCGTCCTCGAAGAAAACTGCGCCTTCGGCTGCGACGGCCGGGGCGTCTTCGTCTGCGAGCCCAAATCTCCGGATAAAAAACCTCTCGCCTGAGCCGGCCCTCCGACTTTCTTACCCTCCGGTGTAACCCATCCTCCCCCTGCCTCGTCTCAGGGAGCGAGGGGGAGCGTTCCCCCAACCGCCCTCCGGGCGGAAGCGAAACCGCCACCGGCAAGGTGGCTCAATTCAGCGGGAGGAAGACGATGGATACTCGGACGGAGGAATTGGTCGCTATCGGCGCGGCGGTCACGGCGAACTGCGTGCCCTGCCTGCGGCACCACCTCGGGAAGGCCCGGGAAGCGGGAGCGGAGGAGCCGGAGATCCGCTCCGCCGTGCGCGTCGGGCGCTTGGTCCGAAAAGGCGCCGCGAGCGCCTGGGACAAGGAGGCGGCGGCGCTCCTGGGGCCGGCCGAGGCGGCCGCCCCCGCCAGCCAGGGAGAAAACGCCAAAGGCTGCGGCTGCTCCTGAGCATCGGCAAAGGGACAGGCTCGGGACAGGCTCACGCCCGAGCCTGTCCCTTTGCATGAACCTGCGCGAAATTGGCGCGATTTGCGGTAAACGGCTTTCCTCCTCCCGGGCCTATATTGTCACCCGGCGGCGCCGGGCCGCGAGGGGCGGCGCGCCCGGAGGAGGCGTCCCACGGACAAGGGAGGGGCGGAAATCACGGGGAGTTTGGCCGGATTTCCGGCGTTTTCCGGGAAATTACGGGGAATTCCGCCTTTTTTTTACGGCTTCGCGTCCTGCCACACCCCGAGCGGAGTGCCCTCGGGGTCGGCGATCATGGCGTAGAAGCCGACTTCCCCGACCGGGGTCTTTCCCATGAGCACCCGCCCGCCCCCCGCCTCGACCCGCCGGAGGGTCTCCTCCAGGGAACCCACGCTGATGGAGATGTGGACGCCGCCCGGCCCCTGGGGGCTGGGGCGGTAGAAGCCGCCGTTGATGCCGCCCGGGACGGTGGGGAGGCCGCGCGCGTCGGTCGGGACGGTGGAAATGAGGTGGTAGTCCATCCCCGGCACTTCGTCGATTCGCCAGCCGAAGGCGCCCTCGTAGAAGGGCTTGAGGCGGGCCATGTCCCTCGCCGGGAGCTGGAAGTGGTGAACCGGGTCCATCGAAGGCCTCCAGGGCGGAAAAGAACGGCTGGACGGAAGGCGATTCTCCCATCCGGCCATCTACAAACCGGTGGGAGCGACCTGTAGTTTTTTCACCCCCTCCTCCAGGGCGTCCAGGGCTTGATCGATCTGCCTCTCGGTGTGGGTGGCCATGAGGGTGGCCCGCAGGCGGCTCGTGCCCTCGGGGACGGTGGGGGGCCGGATGGCGAGGAGGAAGACCCCCGCCCGGAGCATGTGCTCGGCCAGCTCGACCGCCTTCCGCGCCTCCCCCACCACGACGGGGAAGATGGGGACTTCCACCCCTTCGGACGGATCGGGCGCGGCGAAGCCGATGCGGCGAAGCCCCGCGCGGAAGCGGGCGCAGAGGGCCTTGAGGCGGGCGCGGCGGCGGGCGCCCTCCTCCCCGAGCGAGAGCTGGAGCGCGGCCCGGGCGGCGGCCACGGCGGGGGGCGGGAGCGCGGTCGAGTAGATGTAGGGCCGGGCGCGGTTCACGAGGTAGTCCACGGTCTCCCCGTCCGCCGCGGCGAAGGCGCCGTAGGAGGCGAGGGCCTTGCCGAGGGTGCCCATCGCGACGCCGACCCTGCGCTGGAGGCCGAAGTGGGCGGCGGCGCCCCGCCCCTCGGGGCCCAGGACGCCGGTGGCGTGAGCCTCGTCCACGATGAGGAGCGCCCCGTGGGCTTTGGCCAGCTCGGCGAGGGCAGGCAAGGGCGCGAGGTCGCCGTCCATGCTGAAGACCCCGTCCACGGCGATGATCTTCCGGCGCGCGCCGCGCGCCTCCCGGAGCGCCCTCTCCAGGGCGTCCATGTCGTTGTGGGGGAAGACCCGCGTCCCGGCCCGGCTGAGGCGGCAGCCGTCGATGATGCTCGCGTGGTTCAGGGCGTCGCTGAAAACGGCGTCCCCCGGCCCCGCCAGGGCGGAGAGGAGGCCCAGGTTCGCCAGGAAGCCCGAGCCGAAGAGCAGCGCCGCTTCCTTCTCCTTCAGGGCGGCGAGGGCGGCGGCGAGCGCGGCGTGGGGCTCCATGTGGCCCGAGATGAGTGGGCTCGCGGCGGCCGAGGCGCCCCAGCGCCGGGCGGCGTCGGCGGCCGCCTGGACGAGGGCCGGGTGGTCGGCCAGCCCGAGGTAGTTGTTGCTGGCGAGGAGGATGACCTCCCGCCCCTCGTGGCGCACGACGGGGCCCTGCCGGCCGTCCACCGCGCGGAGGCTGCGGCGGTGGCCCCGGGCGGAGAGGGCTTCCAGCTCCTCCCGGAGGGAGGCGCGCCAGCCGGGCTCGGGGGGGAACGGGAGGGAGCCGGTCTCGCTCATGCCACCCATTGTAGAAGGGGGGCGAAGGGGCGGAAAGGGGGGCCCCTTGATCGGCCGGGGAAGCGGGATGGGTAGCGGCGGCGGCGCGGCATGGAAATCCGGAATTGGCGGAAAACGCTTGCAAATCAAAGGAACGTTGCTATGATGCCGGACTCCAAAGGGGATGGAGTCCCCCTTATAATCGCCCCGTCCGGGCTGATGACTCCTGTCGCCAGAGAGAAGCTGCGGCAGGGGTCGAAAGTCAGGTGCCGGCTGCCCCGCCGCAAGGCGGGTTTTTTGTTTCGGGCGCTCAGCCCCTTCGCGAAAAAAGGAAATCGCCCCATGCAGGAAATGTTCACCATCTCGGCAATCTGGCTCGCCCTGGCCGTGATCTCCGCCATCCTCGCCAGCCACGTGCGCATTTCGATGGCGCTGGTGGAAATCTGCGTCGGCGTCGCCGCGGCGGCGGTGGCCGAGCGGCTCTGGGGCGCCGGCGCCCTGGCGGCCGACCTCGATTGGCTGAAGTACATCGCGTCGGCCGGGGCGGTTCTGCTGACGTTCCTGGCGGGCGCGGAGCTCGATCCTTCCACGCTGAAGGTCAAATTGAAGGAAGTGTCCGTCGTCGGCCTGGTCGGTTTTCTCGCTCCTTTCCTGGGCTGCGCGGCCGTGGCCAAGTACGCCCTGGGATGGAGCACTCCGTCGAGCTGGCTCGCCGGGGTGGCCCTCTCGACGACCTCGATGGCTGTCGTCTACGCGGTGATGCTGGAAACCGGCTTCAACAAGACGGAGTTCGGCAAGGGAATCTTGGGGGCTTGCTTCATCAACGACCTGGGGACCGTCATCGCCCTTGGGCTCTTGTTCGCTCCGTTCACGCACCGCACTGTCATATTCATCGCGGCCAGCGTCGTTACCATCGCCCTTCTGCCTTTTCTCACATCGAAGCTCACCGAGCTGTACGGGAACAAGACCGCCGCCATCCGCACCAAATGGATACTTCTGGTTCTCTTCGGCCTGGGGGCTCTGGCGCTATGGGCGGGCAGCGAGGCGGTTCTTCCGGCCTACATCGCGGGCATGGTGCTGGCCGGAAGC
Organism: Candidatus Tectomicrobia bacterium; assembly: GCA_016192135.1. NCBI lineage: Bacteria > Pseudomonadati > Candidatus Tectimicrobiota > Candidatus Tectimicrobiota bacterium. Next base: position 67,380 of record JACPUR010000040.1, read on the forward strand.
GTCGGCCGCGACGCCTTCTTCATCCGGCGCCTGCGCACCCTGACCATCGGCTTCCTCACGCCGTTCTACTTTATCCGGGCGGGCTCGCTGGTTTCCCTGACGGCGCTGTCCTCCGCGCCGTTCATCTTCGCGGCTCTCTTGACGGGCAAGGTCCTCTCCAAGATCTTCGGCCTCTACCCCATCATCGGGATTTTCCGCCGGGACGGAAAAGAGCGCTGGTACTACACCCTCTTGATGTCCACCGGCCTGACTTTCGGGACGATTTCCGCCCTCTTCGGCCTGGCGCATGGGATCGTTTCCCAGGAGCAGTACTCGTATCTGGTGGCCGTGGTCATCGCGAGCGCCGTGATTCCCACGATGATCGCCAACTTCGCCTTCATGCCGCGCCATCTGCTCCCAGAAACGCCGGCCATGGCGGAAGAGACATCGCACTAGGGGAGATGGTGCCCGAGGGCATGGCGACGCTGGAGCGGGTGCGCATCCTCTTCTACCGGACCCACCGGGGGGACGGGGACTAGCCTCTCTTCGGAGGCCATCGCCCGGGCGGCTCATCAGGCGAGGTCGCGCTTCTCCGCGTCCTGCTCGAGCTCCCAGAGGGGCCGGGGCATCTCGTTCTCCCAGGGCGAGGGCATGGGGCGCTCGAGCTCCTCGGCCAGGTCGTCCTTCAGCTCGGGCTTCTTCCGGTAGGTCTCCGGCCCGATGCGCCGGAGCCAGCGGCGGGCGGCGTGGTTCTTGGGGTCGAAGTCCCTCGGGAAGTAGAACATGGCGCTTCCTCCCGGCCCGGATGCCCGCTAGGCGGAGGGGCTGCGCGTCCCGTCGAAGGACGCGGCGGGTCAGGCCGTCACTCTTTATGTACGGCAGGACGAGCGGGAGCTTCAGTGACGGGCGACACGGAACGCCTATTTCTCAGTTTGACGCGGTTCGCCGCGCTGGCCGGAAAGGGCCGCGCCTCCTATACTCTTCGGCCCACGCCCCGCTCACGAGGAGATCACCCGATGGCCGACCGCGCCGACTTCCGCTCCTACTACCGCGCCGCGAACGCTGTGAGCCTGCTCACCGATCGGGAGAAAACCCTTATAGGGCTTTCCGTCGCCATCGTGCGCAACTGCCAGCCCTGAGTGGACCGCCGCCTGGCGGACGCCGGGAAGGCGGGCATCGGGGAGGACGTGCTGGATGCGGCGTTCGATCTGGTCGCCGCCGTCATGGGCGGCATCGCCCAGAGCATGAACCAGCGCTATAAGGAGGCCCGGAAAAAAGAGTAGCTCGAAGCAAAGAGAGAGGTGAGCCCGCCGCGGAGGGCTCGCAGGAGAATTCGCCGTGAACTTACGCTATTGCCGCGCGGCTCGCCCGCGCCAGTATCCCGGGCGGCGGTGATGGTGGGCTGCCGCGACGAAGTATATGCGGTCGTCCCGGACGCGGCAAATGATGTTGCAGGGAAAAGCGGAAATGCGCCGTTTTCGAAACCCGCCCGCGAGCGGCGAACCTGCTTCGGGATCAGCGGAGATCCTCTCCGCCGCCCCTTCCACCGCCTCGAGGAACCGGAGGCCGAGCCCCTCGAGGTGCGCCTCATAGAAACCCCTCGCTTCCCTTATTTCCTCCCGGGCTTCCGGGTGGAAAATCGTTTCCTTCACGGCCGCTCGCGCTTGGCCCGCAACTCGGCGAAGACCTCCTGAGCGGGAATTCCCTGCGCGACGCCCTCCCGCAGTTCTTGAAAGCGCCGCTCCGCCTCGGCGAGCCAGAGCTTTTCAATCTCTTCCGGAGATTCCGCGGCCTCCTCCAAGCTGTCCAACAGGCGCACCGCCAGCCGGGCACGGTCCCCGGCGGGCAAACCCATGGCCTCTTTCTCGATATCCGGAAAGGAATGCGCCATATTGCCCCTCCTCTTGCATGAAAATAGCATGAGCGCCCGCATTCGGCGAATGCTTGAAAATCAGGGGCGCTCATTCCCTTGCGCCTATCGCCAGGCCATCGGGATTTTCTGGCAGAAACCTATCTGAGGTCCGCCCGGACGACGAAGTCCTGCCGGGTGAGGGACTCAATCAGGCGGCCCGGGTCGAAGTCCCGGGGGACGGACATCTCGATCTGCAGGTGGACCACCCCGGTCTCGGGGTGCTTGCGGACCTCCATGCTGCGGGCGTTGCACCGCTGCTTGGAGAGAAGATCCTCGATCTGCTGCACCACCTCCTCGTTCTCCTGGCGGACCTGGATCTCCAGCCGCCGGAACCGCATGCGGACGATGAAGCGCCGCTCCACAGATTTCAGCACGGTCAGGGAGACGAGCAGGATGGCCGTCGCGGCGGCGGCCTCGATGTGGAGCCGGGCGCCGACGGCGAGGCCGATGCCCGCGCTGGTCCAGATGCTGGCGGCCGTGGTGATCCCCCGGACGGAGGCCCCCATCCGCAGGATGGCCCCGGCTCCCAGGAAGCCGATGCCGCTCACCACCTGGGCGGCGATGCGCCCCGGGTCGTACCCCTCGCCCGCGACCCGGGCGGACACCACCATGATCAGGGCCGAGCCCAGGCAGAGGATGATGTGGGTGCGGAGGCCCGCCGGCTGGTTGTTGCGCTCGCGCTCGAGGCCGATCAGCGCCCCGAGGAAAGCCGCCTCCAGGAGGAGGAGAACGGTCTCGAGCTGCGGGCCCAACGCTATTTCACGCCCGAGGGCTTCGGACGCGCCTTCCGCTTCTGGATCTCCTGCTTCACCTGCTCGGGCGACTTTCCGTTCAGCGGGATGCCGTACACCTCGCCCACGCGGGTGTGCTGATCCATCAGGCGCATGAAGGCCAAGCCGGTGACCTCGGCCAGGACCATCTCGCAGGTGCTGAAGATGGTGCAGCCCTCGACGAGGTGCCCGCCGAAGCAGGTGGCCTCCGGGCGCCCGAGCGAGATGGTGACGTGGGCGTGGAGGTAGGGATCGCCGCTCTCCGTCTGGGTGATGTTGCCGCTCATCTGGAGGAGCTCGAGGGGGCCGTTCACGGGCGTGAAGATGCGGCAATCGTCCGTGATCGGGAAGGGGTCGGGGAACTTCCAGACGTTGCGCAGGACGGCCTTCTGGAGGCTCGCCGCGGCGCTCATGATCACGCCCGCCTTCACGCCCTTCTCCCGGCAGATCTTGAGGGTCGTCCCGTAGAGATCGTCGCCGGGGGCCATCCGGATGCAGAGGACCCGCCCGACGCCGCCCTCGGCCACGTCGTAGCGGGGCTTGCGGGTCTTCCAGTCGGTGTTGTCGAAGATCGCCGCCTTCTTGGCCATTCCCGCTCTTCTCCTCTGGAGTCGGTTTTTTCTTCTCGGCCCCAGCGGCATGACAACCCCCGCAGGAGGCGTCTCAATCTGAGCATTGTAATGCCGAACGCCCGGCCTGCAAATCGCCCCGGCTATCCCGCCGCGAAGCGCGCCTCGCCCCCCGTCACTGTGCAGACAATCCGGATCTCCGGATGAAAGAGGGCCTCCGCCGAGAGCGCGACCCCTGGGGGGGGCTCCGCCACGGCGAAGTCGGCGGCCCCCCCCTCTCGGAGCTGCCCCGCCCCCTCCCCCGCCAGGCCCAGCGCCTCCGCCCCGGCCAGGGTGCAGAGCCGGAGGAGCTCCTCCGGCCCGAATCCCGCGTTCCGCAGGGCGGCCGCCTCCGCCAGCAGGGAGCCAGAAGGGTTGCTGGCCCGGCTGTCGGTGCCGAGGCAGAGCCCGAGGCCGGCCCGGCGCATCCCGGCGGCGTCGGCGAAGGGATGGCCGAAGAAGCGGGCCGAGCCGGGGCACAGGCACACCCTCACTCCCGCGCGCCGCAGCCGCTCCCACTCGGCGGGGCTGGTCTGGTTGCAGTGGACGGCCAGGCGGAGGCCATCGAGGGCGCCCGCCCGGTCCAGGTACTTCACCGGGGAGCATCCGGGCGGATGGAAGCGTTCGGCGGGGCTCCCCAATTCACTGTGCATGCGGGCAAAATCCCCTCCTCCCTCCCGGAGGAAGCGCGCCTCCTCCGGGCTCTCGGCCAGGTGGGTGGCCGCCGGGCGGCCGCTCGCCCGGCAGGCCTCGAGGACCGCCCGGTAGAGCTCCGGCGAGGTGGTGTAGGGGGCATGGGGGCTCAGCCCCGCCGCCGGCTGGCCCGGCAGGCCCGGCAGCACCCCCCGGTAGGCGTGGGCGCCCCCCAGGGATGCCAGCTTCCGCGCCAGGATCTCCTCCGCTTGGACGCCGTCCAGGCCGAGCACCTCGTGGAAGACGACCCCCCGCAGGCCCGCGTCCGCGATGGCGGTGGGGCTCTCGCCCGAGGCGGTCACGTCCCCCACGCAGGTCACGCCCGCCGCGAGGGTGCCCGCCGCGCCCATCTTCGCCGAGGCGAGGAAGAGAGAGGAGGACCAGGCGCGCGTCTCGCGGACCAGGGCCACGATCCAGTCCGCCATCGGGGCGGGGGAAAGCCGGAGCCCCGCCAGCTCGAGGTGGGTGTGGGCGTCCACGAGGCCAGGGATGAGGATGGCGCGCCCGAAGTCGTGCCGGAAAGGCTTGGGGACGCAGGGGAGGAGTTCCTCCGCCGGTCCCAGGGCGGCGACGCGTCCGGCGTCCGTCAGGAGCGCGCCCCGGCGGATGGGCGGGGCGCCCACGGGGAGCACCAGATCGGCCGCCCAGACGGCGGCCGCGCCCGTCAGGGCGGGGAGGCTGGATCGGCCCTCCAAGGAGCCGTTCGCGCCGTTCGAGCCCTTCATGCGGGCCCCCGGGGATCTCCGGCGGCTGGGGAGATCAAATCAGCTCGTAGAAGAAGTTGCGGCGGCGGGGCTCGAACCCCGCGGCGCGGGCCATGCGGTGGAGGTCGGTCTCGTTCATGCAGTAGACCGTGCCGGCGGCGCTCACGACGTTCTCCTCGAGCATGGTGGAGCCCATGTCGTTCGCCCCGTAGTGGAGGGAGAGCTCCCCCACCTTCTTCCCCTGGGTTACCCAGGAGGACTGCACGTTGTCGAAGTTGTCCAGGTAGAGCCGGCTGATGGCCAGCATGCGGAGGTACTCGCTGCTGCCCACCGTCGGCGCCCGCAGGGTGGCCGAGCCGTCGTTCTGGAAGGTCCAGCAGATGAAGGCGGTGAAACCCCCCGTCTCGTCCTGGAGCCGGCGGAGGCGGTCGAGGTGCTCGATGCGCTCCTCGGGCGTCTCGACGTGGCCGAACATCATGGTGGCGGTGGAGCGCACCCCCAGCCGGTGCGCCGCGCGCATGACGGCGAGCCATCCATCGGCGTCCACCTTGAGGCGGGCGATCTTGCGCCGCACCCGGTCCACCAGGATCTCGCCCCCTCCGCCCGGGATGGAGTCGAGGCCCGCCTCCCGGAGGCGGGAGATGACGATCTCGTAGGGCATGTCCTCGAGCTTCGAGATGTGGTGGATCTCGGGGGGGCTCAGGGCGTGCAGGTGGAGGCCGGAGAACTCGGACTTCATCCAGCGGAAGAGGTCCTCGTACCAGCCGATGCGCAGATCGGGGTGATGGCCGCCCTGGAGGAGGACCTGCCTTCCCCCGGCGGCGTAGAGGGCCCGGAGCTTCTCCCGGATCTGGTCCCGGGTGAGGACGTAGGACTCGGGGTGCTCCCCCGGCGGCCGGTAGAAGGCGCAGAAGGTGCAGTAGACGTCACAGACGTTGGTGTAGTTGATGTTGCGGTCGACGCAGTAGGTGACGAAGCCCTCGGGGTGCTTGCGGGCCCGCACCTCGTCGGCCCCCGCCCCCAGGGCCGTCAAATCATTTCCCTCGAGGAGGGCCAGCCCCTCCTCGTAGGAGAGGCGCTCCCCGGCGGCGGCTTTCTCGATGGCGCCGTAGAAGGCGGAGGTGGCGGTGGGCATGGGACCAGTCCTCGGTGCGCAGGCCCGGCGATCCGAAGCCGGGGGGAAAATGAATTTTAAAGGATAAGAGCCGCGCCCCGCCACGACGCCCGGCGAATCAAGGGGAGGCGGCTGGGACCCGGCCGGCCAGCGCCTCCTCCCGCTCCACGTCGAGCAGGCGGGTCTTCCGCTTCAGGAAGAGCACCGAGAGATAGAACGCCAGGGCCGAGAGGAACAAGGCGGCCCACATGGGCTCGAGAACAAGCCTCCCCTCCTCGATGAAGTCGCTGACGATCTCCAGGAGGGTCATGATGGCGGCGAGACCGAAAATCCGCTTGTACTCCCGCCGCACCGCCTTGCGCCAGGAGAAGGGAACGTCCGGCTTCACCCATCCCGAGAGCCGGGGGACGATGAGGGGAGCGCGCTCCGTCCAGCGCAGGTACTCCTCCCCGAACTGGCCGGCCAGGAATTCCTCCTCGCCGAGGATGAGCCGCTCGTAGTAGAGCCAGAAGGCGAAGATGAAGATCGCCGCCACCGGCAACGACATGGGGAACAAGAACACCCCCAGCGCCAGCAGGAAATTGCCGAGGTAGAGGGGGTTGCGGCAGAGGGAATACATGCCAGTGGTCTTCAGGCTTCCCTCCCAGAGGCGGGCGGTGCTCTCGCCCACGTACGAGGACCCCTTGGGGGAGTAGCCCATGACCAGGAAGCGGATGAGCAGGCCCGTCCCAGAGACAACCAGGCACAAAATCTCCCAGAGCATGTCGTAAAACTCGGAACCGCCGGGGTAGTGGTAGTTCCAGAAGCCCATCACCATGACCGGGGTCATCAGCAGGGGCAGATAGCCCCTCCAGCGGTACATCCGGGCGCCCTGGCGGGCGAGCTCCGTCCGCAGCATGCCTTCAAACCTCCCCGCGGCCTCAGCCTTCCACGACAGAAGTGCAAAACCAGCGCGGGATTATGACGCTTTCCCTTCCCTTCCGCCAGTTTCCGTCCCTCGGGCCCAGGCCGTTGACAGAAAACGCAAATAGAAGACATATTTGTCCTATTAGAGAGCGCATTCCCATCGGCCAGGACCGGAGGGGGCGGGAGATGGAGGAGCCAGGCGGCGCTTACCGGATCGTGAAGTCGGGCTGCTTCCTCTGCCACGGCGGGTGCGGGATCATCGTCCACGTCCGGGGGGGCCGGGCCATCCGGGTGGAGGGGGACCCGGATCATCCCAACAGCCGGGGCTACTTGTGCGTGAAGGGCCAGGCCGGGATCGAGCTCCTCTACCACAAGGAGCGCCTCCTCCACCCCCTGAGGCGGGCCGGGGCGCGCGGCGAGGGAAAGTGGGAGCGCATCTCCTGGGACGAGGCCCTCGACACCTGCGCGGCGGAGCTCCAGAAGGTCATCGACCGGCACGGCCCGCTCGCCGTCACCGGCGGGGACGGCACCAAGGCGGACGAGGTGGCCTGGATCGTCGATCTCTTCCTCCTCAACCTGGGCAGCACCAACCGCACCGGGCCGGGCCGCGCCCAGTGCATGCTCCCCCGCCGGGCCGCCTCGAACGCCACCTTCGGGAACTACTACTCCCCCGACTACGAGGGCGACCCCAAGCTCATCGTGCTCTGGGGCGACCAGCCCGAGATCACGAATCACAACTCCATCCTCGGCTACAAGATGATCGAGAAAAGCCGGCAAGGGGCCAAGCTCATCGTCATCGACCCCCGCCGCACCGCCGCCGCCCGGCGGGCGGACATCTGGCTTCCCATCCGCCCCGGGACCGACGCGGCCCTCGCCCTCAGCATGATGCACGTCATGATCGAGGAGAACCTCTACGACCGCGAGTTCGTCGAGAAGTGGACGAACGCGCCCCTCCTGGTGGATGTGCAGAGCGGCGACCTCCTCCGCGGCGCGGGAGGCGGTTATCTGGCCTGGGACAAGGAGAAGCTCCTCGCCGTGCCGGGCGATTTGCCGGGCGCCCAGCCCGCCCTGTGCGGCGCCTTCGACGTCGGGGGCCGGGTCTGCAAGACCGTGTGGCAGCTCCTGAAGGAGCGCTGCGCCGAGTACACGCCCCCCAAGGCCGCCGCCATCACCTGGCTCGATCCCGGCGACATCGTCCGGGCTGCCCGGCTCTACGCGGCGACCAAGCCGGCCGCGCTCGCGTGGGGCGTCGGGCTCGACATGTGCGTCAACGCCCACCAGAACGGCCGGGCCTGCACCCTCCTCGAATGCCTCACCGGCAACGTGGACGTCCCGGGCGGCAACATGCACCCTGTTCCCTCGCACAAGGGCTGCCGCACCTTCACCGACGCCTTCGGCGAGACCCTCCCCCGGGAGGCCTACGTCAAACAGCTCGGCGCGGAGCGCTTCCGGCTCTGCGCGGGGCCCACCACCATGCGCTACGCGAACAACCCGGCCGTCCTCAAGGCCATCCTGACCGGGGAGCCCTACCCGGTCCGCGCCTGGGTGGCCGTCGGCGGCAACCCCCTCCTCACCTGGAGCAACGCCAAGGAGGTCTACCGCGCCCTGATGAAGCTCGACTTCTTCATGGGGGTGGACCTCTTCATGAACCCCTCGCTCCAGCTCGCGGACATCGTGCTCCCGGCGCCCACGCACTTCGAGAAGGAGCGCCTGATGGAGACGCACGGGTACGGGCCCTTCGGCAACGTGCGCTGCGTGAGGGCGGTGGAGCCCCTGGGCGAGGTGCGGGACGAGTTCGAGGTGTGCGGGGACATCCTCCGGCGGATGGGCATGGACCGGAACTGGCCCTGGCGCACCGTGGTGGACTTCTACGACGAGCGGCTGCGCGAGGCGGGGATGACCTGGCGCGAGGCGGTGGAGGCGGGCGGCGCCTTCGACCGCGTCGCCTACCGCAAGCACGAGACCGGGCACTACCGCCAGGGAGGGGGCTTCCCCACCGCGACCGGGAAGGCCGAGCTCTGGAGCACCGTCTGGCGCCGGAACGGCTACGACCCGCTCCCGGACTACACCGAGGTGCCCGAGAGCCCCTACAGCGACCCCGGGCTCATGGAAAAATATCCCTTCGTCGTCATCACGGGAGGCCGGCTGCCCGGCTACTTCCACTCCCAGCAGCGCCAGGTCGAGACGCTCCGCCGCCTCCACCCCGACCCCCAGACTCAGATTCACCCGGAGGCGGCGGCCCGGCTCGGGATCCGGAACGGCGACTGGGTGTGCGTCGAGTCCCCGCGCGGCCGGTGCGTCCAGCGCGCCCGGCTCTTCGCCGGCATGGATCCGCGCCTCGTCCACGTCGAGCACGGCTGGTGGTTCCCCGAGGAGGAGGGGGCCGTGCCCCACCTCTACGGGGCCTTCCGCTCGAACGCGAACACCCTCACCCCGAACGCCGACCCCTTCCTCGACCCCGCCTTCGGGGGCTACACCCTGCGCGGCTTCGCGGGCCGGGTCTACAAGGTGAGCGAGGAGGAGGCCCAGCGCATCGGCTGGGAGGAGGCCCTCGAGGCGCGGATGGGGGTTTCCTGAGCGGGAAGAGGCCTACCGGCCCGGCACGTGCAAGAGGCGGGTTCCTTTCTTTAGGAACATGCAGGCCAGATAGAAGGCCAGGCTGAACCCGAAGAACGCCCTCCATTCCGGCTCGAACGTGAAGCGCCCCTCCAGAATGGTGTCGCCGACAACCTCGAAGGCCGTCATGATGGCGGCTACGGCGAAGAAGCTCGTGTATTCGCGCCGCAGGATGGTGCGCCACGAGAAGGAAAGCGCCGGCCTCCGCCAAGCCCGGAAGCGCGGGACGATGGCCGGCGTGCGGTCCGCCCACCTAAGGTAGCTCTCGCCGAACTTCCCGTGGAGGAATTCCTCCTCCCGCATGATGATCCGCTCGTAATAGAGAAAGAACGTGAGCACATAGAGGGTTTGGACCACGAAGGAGTGCAGGAACAGAAGCACCCCAAAACCCATCAGGAAGTTTCCGAGATAGAGGGGATTGCGGCAAAGGGAGTACATGCCGGCCGTGTTAAGCTCCGCGGCTTTCTGCCCGCTGGTGATGCGGCCGGAGGTCCCCCGCGGGGCGTACCCCGCCACGAGCCCCCGGACCGCCAATCCACAGAACGCGATGGCGAAACACATTCCCTCAAGGATTTCGTCCAGGAGGGGCGAATCCAGCGGAAAGCGAAACGACAGGAGGTCCGCCGCGACGGGAGGCACCAGCAGGAGAGGAATGTAGCTCCTCCACCGGAATAGCCAGTCCCCCTGGCGCGCCAAGCTATCCCGGAGCAATCTCGGACTCCTCATGGCGGCATCTCTGCCCATCGCCCGGAAACGGATTATACGTCCGATCTCCTCATTCCCTGGATTTTTCGCGCTGGCGCTCAGAACCAAAACGGAGCCATCCCCGGGCCGGGCCCGGAGAACCGCGTCCGGGGCGGCATTCGGGGCGGCCCCCTACTCCTTCAGGCCGCTCAGGGCGATGCCGCGCACGAAGGCGCGCTGGAAGAGCAGGAAGACGAGCGCGGTGGGGATCATGCCTATCACCGCCGCCGCCATGATCTCGTGGTAGGCGGCCGAGTCGATGCCCTCCATCTGGGCGAGGCCCAGGGGGAAGGTCTTGAGGGTGTCCCGGGCGGCCACGATGAAGGGCCACAGGAACTGGTCCCAGTTGTCGCGGAAGGTGAGCAGCGCCAGCGCGCCCAGCGCCGGCTTGCAGTTGGGCAGGATGATGCGCCAGAAGATGCCGAACTCGCCGCAGCCGTCGAGGCGGGCGGCCTCGATGAGGGACTCCGGCAGGTCCTTGATGTACTGGCGCATGAGGAAGATGCCGAAGGCGTCCACCGCCAGGGGGACGATGAGCCCGCCGTAGTTGTTCACCAGGCCGAACTGGCGCGCCACGAGGTAGGTGGGGACCAGGATGATCTCGAGCGGCAGCATCATGGTGCTCAGGATGAGGCGGAAGCTCGCCTCCCGGTAGGGGAAGCGGAACTTCGCCAGGCCGTAGCCCGCCATGCTGCAGAAGACGAGGTTGCCCGCCATCACCGCCAGGGCCACCACCGCGCTGTTGTAAAAGTAGGTGCCGAAGGCCCCGTGGGAGAGAGCGTTCGGGTAGTTCTGCCACTGGGGCACCTCCGGCAGCCATGCGACCGGGAGATTGAAGACCTCGCTCCCGGTCTTGAGGGAGGAGCTGAACATCCAGAAGTAGGGCAGGAGCATGAGCCCGACCCCCGCCACCGTCAGGAGGGTCAGGAGCTTTCCGCCCCAGCGCAGCGCCGCCTTCTTGCTCATTCCACTCCCCCCCGGCGCAGGAGCCTGAGCTGGATGAGCGTCAGGCCGAAGACGAAGGCGAAGAGCACCATCGAGGCGGCGGCGGCCTCCCCCATCCGGTAGTAGGCGAACCCGGTGTCGTAGATGAAGTAGGGCAGCACCCGGGTGGTGCCGTTGGGGCCGCCCTCGGTCATCACCAGGGGGTTCAGGAAGACCTTCACCGCCGAGAGGAGGGACATCACCATCACGAAGAGGATGGTGGGCATGAGGAGCGGGAGGGTCACGTGGATGAAGCGCTGGAAGGGCCCCGCGCCGTCGATGGAGGCGGCCTCGTAGTACTCCTTGGGGATGGACTGGAGCCCGGCGAGGTAGATGACCCCGAAGAGCGGGATGCCGCGCCAGACGCCGATGGCGATGAGGGCGGGCAGCGCCGTCTCCTCGGTGGAGAGCCAGTTGACGCGGCCGATCCCGATGTAGCCGAGCAGGGTGTTCACGAGGCCGAGCGGGTTGTACATAAACTTCCACACCATGGCCACCACGATCTGGGACATCGCGATCGGGAAGAAATAGGCCAGGCGGATGAGGGAGCGGCCGGGCATCTGGCGGTTCAGCAGGAGGGCCAGGCCCAGCGCGAGGAACCACTCGGGGATGGAGACCCCGAACATGTACTTGGCCGAGACCCAGAAGGACTGGTGGAAGAGGGGGTTCTCCCAGATGGCCCGGTAGTTCTCCAGTCCCGCGAAGGTGGGCGGGCTCATGAGGTCGTACCGGAAAAAGCTCAGCCGGGCCGCCTCGAGCATCGGGTAAAGCTTGAAGGTGACGAGGTGCAGCAGGGCGGGCAGCACGAACAGGAAACCCGCCCACCGGAGGCGGGTCCGGAGGGTGAGCCTGCCCTCCCAGACCCGCCCCCGACGGAGCCGATCGAGCCATTCGCCTCTCGGCCGGGCCGGTGCGGCCTGCGCCGGTGAATCCGCCATCCGGAGGCTCCGCCTAGTTCCTGGCCAGCGCCCGGTCGATGTCCGTGCAGGCCTGGTCCAGGGACTTCTTCGGGTCCTCTTTCTTCAGCACCACGCGCTCCATCGCCCGGTGCATGGCGTCCGAGATCTCGATGAAGTGGGGCGAGCGCGTGACGAAGACGCCCGTCCTGATGTCGCCGACGAAGACGTCGAGGTAGCGGGTCTTCCGGGCCTCCTCCATCCCGGGCAGCTCGAGGAAGTTCGCGCTCGGGAAGGGATAGGAGGTCTTGTCGTACCACTGCTTGGGGTTGGTCATGACGTGCTTGATCAGGTCGTGCACCGCCTTCTGCTTCGCCTCGGAGATGTGGGGATTGATGGCGAGGGCGAAGCCGTACACGATGCTGACGGGCTTCTGGGGGTTCACCTGAGGGAAGGGCACCACCTTGATGTGCTCCATCACCTTGGGGCCGAACTGCGCCACGCTGCCCGCGTGGGTGATGAACATCGAGACCCGGCCCTTGGGCACGTCGTCGGCCGGGAGCGCGTTCGTGCCGACGCTCACGGTGGGGTCGGAGATCTTGTACTTGTGCGCGTACATGGAGCGCACCTGCATGGCCTTGACGCCCGCCGCGCTGTTGGCCGTGCACTTCTTGCCGGCGGCGTCCAGGATGCTCCCGCCGTGCTGGCGGATGAGGGCCTCCATGTACCACATGGTCCAGGCCGAGGAGTGCATGGCGAAGTCGAAGGCCTCGCGGGTGATGGTGCTGCCCTGGCGCTTCACGAGCTTCGGGCCGACCTTGGCGATGTCCTCCCACGTCCTTGGGTAGTCCTTGTCGGCGTCGAGCCCCGCCTCCTTGAAGTGGTTCTTGTTGATGTAGAGGCTGAAGACGGAGGCGATGGGCGGCACGGCGTAGAGCTTGCCCTCGTGGATGTAGCCGTCGAGCGAGCCCGGCAGGAAGGCCTTCTTCATGTCCTCCAGGTCCTTGTAGCCCAGCCACTCCGGCCGGACGGGGGCGAGGACCTTCTTCGTCGTGAAGCTCGGGAGGAGCGTGTCGATGACCGTGAACATGTCGGCCGCGGACTTGGTGGAGAGCGCCGCGGAGAGCTTCTTGAAGTAGGGGGTCATCGCGAAGAACTCGTACTGCACTTGGCGGCCGGGGTTCTTCTTGTTCCACTCCGCCACCAGCTCCTTGGAGTAGTTGTTGTGGGGCGGGTTGCTGTGCTCCCACCAGGTGATGCTCTGCGCCTGGGCCGGGCCCGCGGCCAGCGCGAGCGCCGCCGCCGAGAACAGGCATGCCGTGAGGAACCGCCGCATGGACTTTCCTCCTCCTCCTGGACCAACCGGACCGAACGGCCCATCCCCCTGCTGCGGATGGGGCCGCGAAAGCACGTCGCCCGCGAAAGGGCCGCCGCCGGCGTGCGCCCCCGCACGCGGTTGATGACTGGGATGTGTGTGACGCGACGGGCGCATTATAGCGGTTCCGCGGCGCCCGGCAAGTTTCGGCCGCATTTCCGCGAGGCCTCATTTGCGCGATGCGCCGGTAATGTGGACGGCGGACCGGCATGTGAGACAAAGGACGGCTTCCTCTTCTTTCTCCGGCGCCTCCCTCCTCCCTTGAACAACCGCGAAAAGTTGTCTAGGTTGTGCCGGTTCACGAATTTTTCGGGCGGAGGGCGAGGAGGCCCCGGTGGGCGAGCTGGTCCTGGAAAGCTTGGGCAAGAAGTACGGCGAGGTGACCGCCGTCAAGGACGTGAGCCTCAGCATCCACGACGGCGAGTTCGTGGTGTTCCTGGGGCCCTCGGGCTGCGGGAAGACCACCACCCTGCGCATGATCGCCGGCCTCGAGGAGATCACGAGCGGCAGCATCCACCTCGACGGCCGCCGCCTGAACGACATCCTCCCCGGCGAGCGCGACATCGCCATGGTCTTCCAGAACTACGCCCTCTACCCCCACATGACCGTGTTCAAGAACATGGCCTTCGGCCTGAAGATGCGGAAGGTCCCCAAGGGGGAGATCGGCGAGCGCGTGGCGCGCGCGGCGGACATCCTCGGCATCCAGCACTTGCTCCACCGCTACCCGCGCCAGCTCTCGGGCGGCCAGCGCCAGCGCGTGGCCGTGGGCCGGGCCATCGTGCGCGACCCCAGGGTCTTCCTCTTCGACGAGCCCCTCTCGAACCTCGACGCCAAGCTGCGCGTCCAGACCCGGGTCGAGCTCCTGAAGCTCCACCGCCAGCTCTCGGCCACCTCGGTCTACGTGACCCACGACCAGGTGGAGGCCATGACGATGGGGGACCGCATCGTCGTCATGCTCGACGGCAGCGTCCAGCAGGTGGGCCCGCCGATGGAGGTCTACCAGAACCCGGCCAACGTCTTCGTCGCGGGCTTCATCGGGAGCCCCGCGATGAACTTCCTGCCGGTGCGGGTGGCGCCGGAGGGAGGGGGGGACGGCCTCTGGCTGGAGGGGAAGGGCTTCCGGCTCCCCGCGCCCCCGGGGCGGGAGGCCCGGCTCGCGGCCCTGCGCGGCAAGGACCTCACCCTGGGCGTGCGCCCCGAGGACCTGCTCCTGCGCCCGGCGGGCCCCGAGGGGAACGTCCTGCGCGCCACGATCGAGATCGTCGAGGCGGTGGGCTCGGACATCTTCCTCGACCTGAACCTCGCGGGCCAGACCTTCACCGCCCGCGTCGAGGCCACCGCCGACGTGAAGGCGGGCCAGGAGGTCATCCTCCACCCCAACCCCGGCCGGGTCCACCTGTTCGACCCGGAGAGCGGGAAGAACCTGGGCTGATTCGTTTCATTGGCAGCGAACGCGTTGGCTTGTCATTCTGAGCGACCGCAGGGAGCGAAGAATCTCGGTTTTCATCCCACAAACAACAAAGCAACTGCCGAACCGAGATGCTTCGCTTCGCTCAGCATGACAACCATCGGATGTTCAGCAAATTCTCATCCCCTACTCGCACCCCGGCCACTTCGTCCGCAGCTCCGGCGTCGCCCCCTCGTAGGCGTGGGCGATGGAGAGGAGGCGCGCCTCGCTCCACTCCGGGCCCGCGATCTGCAGCGAGAGCGGGAGGCCCTCCCCGCTGAAGCCCATGGGCACGGCCAGGGCCGGGACGCCGGCCAGGTTGAAGCCGCTCTGGAAGGGCCGGTGGATCCAGGTGGCCTCCACCTCCTTCCCGTTCAGGCGCGCCTTGAGGTTCGAGATGGGCGCGGCCGCCACGGGCATGGTCGGCAGGATGAGCGCGTCCACCCCCTTGAAGAAGGCGGCCACCTCGCGGCGCAGGAGCTCCCGCTCCCGCATGGCGCGCACGTACTCGTCCGTGGTGATCTTGAGGGACCACTCGATGCGCTCGCGCACGTCCCGGCCGTAGCCCTCCGGGTTCTTGGCGTAGAAGGGCCGGTGGAACTCGCCATACTCGGGGCCCGAGATGGGCCGGAAGGCGTCCTGCATGCGCTTGCCGTGGGCGAAGGGCACCGTCTCGACCCGGGCGCCCAGCCCCTCGAAGACCCGGACCGCCTCGTTGAAGGCGCGCTCCACCTCGGCGTCCAGCTCGGCCCCCGCGTAGAAGCCGGGGCTGAGCGCGATCCGAAGCCCCCGCACCCCGCGATCGAGGTCCGCCGCGTAGTCCGGCACGGGGGCGTCGCGCGAGGCCGGGTCGCGCGGGTCGTAGCCCGCCAGGGCCTGGAGCATGAGGGCGGCGTCGCGCGCCGAGCGCGCCATGGGGCCCACGTGGTCGAAGGTCATGGCGTTCGGGCATACCCCGGTGAGGCTCACCCGGCCGTGGGTGGGCTTCAAGCCCACCACCCCGCACAGGGCGGCCGGCTGGCGGATGGAGCCGCCCGTGTCCGATCCCAGCGCGAGGGGGACGAGCCCCGCCGCGAGGGCGCCGGCCGAGCCCCCGCTCGATCCCCCGGTGATGCGGTCGAGCTTCCAGGGGTTGTGCGCGGGGCCGTAATGCGGGTTCACGGTGGTGGGCGCCGAGGCGAACTCGTGGGTGTGGGCCTTGCCGATCAGGACGGCGCCCGCGAGCCGCATGCGGACGATGCAGTCCGCGTCCGCCGCGGGCACGTTGTCGCGGAAGAAGCTCGAGCCGTGGGTGGTGCGGACCCCGGCCGTGTCGATGATGTCCTTGGCCGCGTAGGGGAGGCCGTGAAGGGGCCCCCGCCAGCGCCCGGCCGCGATCTCGCGCTCGGCGCGCCGCGCCTCCTCCAGGGCGCTCTCCCCGGTGACGGTCAAGAAGGCGTTGAGCCTGGGATTCAGGGCCTCGATGCGGCGCAGGTGCGCCTCCGCCACCTCGACGGGCGAGACCTCGCGCCTCCGGATGCGGAGGGAGAGCTCGTGGGCACTCAGCTGGCAGAGCGGTTCGTTCATCGTCTTTTCTCCTTCCTTCCGCGCCGGGGGCGCAGGGACCGCCTGTACCCAATGGGGGCGGGAGGCCACGCTGTCCAGGAGCGTCCTCGGCTCCCAGCCCGGGGGCGCCAAGCCGTCCTCCACCAGGAACTGGTAGTAGAGCCGGAGGCCTTCCTCCTCCTCGGGCCCGATGTCGTAGCGGATGCTCTCGGTGAGGTAGCGCCGGGCCCGCTCCGGGGAGAGGAAGGGGTGCGTCCCCGCCGCCTGGGCGAGGATCTCCTCCATCCGGGCGAGGCCGTCCGCCTTGGCCTCCTGAAGGAGCCTGACCTCCTCCGGCCCGCCCGCCCCCGGCCGGAACATCCAGAGCGCGTAGACGAAGGGCTTGCGGGTGAAGGCCGTCCACTCGTCCCCGAGGTCGAGGACGTAGAGCTCCCCCGGCGGCTCGCGCAGGGCGTTGTCCCCGATCAAGAGGAAGGCGTCGACCGACGGGTCCTCGCGCGGGGGCCTGAGGGGGTCCACCGGCACAAACTCGGGCTCCGCCCCCCAGCGGCGCTTGAGGAGGACGCGCGCCAGGTTCGAGCCCGCGAGGGACCACGAGTCCAGCCCCACCCGCCGGAGGGCGTCCGCGGGCTTGCGGCAGTAGAGCTGGATGCTCTCGACCGGCCCCCGGCTGGCGATGCCCACGCCTGGGACATAGCGGGAGCCGGGCGCGTGGAAGAGCGCGAAGGAGGAGACGAGGGCGCCCTCCAGGCTCCCCTCGCGGAGCATCTCGTTCAGCATCGAGGGCGGATGGACGGAGAGCGACACGTCCTCCCGGCCCTCGAGGGCGAGGGTCAAGGGCCTGGTGTTGAGGTAGGGAACGTCGCCGAGCCGGAGGGTCATTTCCAGCGCCCCGGGGGCGGCCCCGTCAGGCGAGAACCGCCCATCGGTCTCCTTCGCGGACCACCTCGCGGTAGAGCGTGTCCCGCTCCACGGGCTCGCGGCCCGCCTCTCGTATGAGGCGGCGGATGTCTTCCACGCCCAGGCGCTGCGGCGTCTGGGCGCCGGCCATGTGGTAGATCTTCTCCTGCACCACCGTGCCGTCGATGTCGTCCACCCCGTAGCCCTGGCTGATCTGGGCGATGGCCACGCCGACCATGATCCAGTACGCCTTGATGTGCGGGATGTTGTCGAGGAGGAGACGCGCGGCGGCGTAGTTCCGGAGGTCCGCCAGGCCTCCCGCGGCGGGCACCTCGGCCATCTGGGTGTTGTCGGGGTGGAAGGAGAGCGGGATGAAGGCGGTGAAGCCGCCCGTCTCGTCCTGGAGGGCGCGCAGCCTCAGCATGTGATCCACCCGGTCGGCGTCCGTTTCCACATGGCCATAGAGCATGGTGCAGGTGCTCCTGAGGCCCATGCCGTGCGCGATGCGGTGGACCTCGAGCCAGTCCTCGGCCGGCTGCTTGCCCTTGCAGATCCTGGAGCGGGTGGGCTCGGCGAAGATCTCGGCCCCGCCCCCGGTGAGGGAGCCCAGGCCCGCCTCGACGAGGGCCCGGAGGGTCTCCTCGACGCTCAGCCCGGCGATGCGGTCGGCCAGCCAGCGGACCTCGGTGGCGGTGAAGCACTTGAGGTGGAGCTGGGGGTGGATGCGCTTGATGCCCCGGATCATCTCCAGGTAGTACTCGAACGGGAGGTCAGGGTGGAGCCCGCCGACCATGTGGAACTCGGTGCGGCCCCGGCCCAGCTCCTCGGCCATCCTGAAGATCTCGTCCAGGGAGTACTCGTAGGCGTCCTTCTGGCCCTCCTTCTTGCCGAACGCGCAGAACTTGCACGCCTTCCAGAGGACGCAGATGTTCGAGTAGTTGATGTGGCTGTTGACGTTGTAGTAGGTGCGGTCCCCGTGCAGGCGCTCGCGGGCGAGGTTGGCCATGAAGCCCACGGCGTTGATGTCGGGCGCGGCGTAGAGGCGCAGGCCGTCCTCGAAGGAGAGGCGCTCGCCCGCCTCCACCTTCCCGAAGATGTCCGCCAGCCCTCCCCGGCGCAGCCGCCGGACCATGAAAGTATCGGCCACCATCATTTCGCCCCGGATTGTCCGAATATCCGCCTCGTCCAGGCCCGAGTGTGATCCGGCCGGAGGCGGCGTGTCAACGGATCACGGCCCCGGGAAGGCCTCGGGCGGCTTGCCGGGGCCCGGCCCCTTGCGGTCCTTGCGGCGGCGGCGCGGGCCCGGGCGCCAGAGGCCCTCGCGCTGGCCCAGGTCCTCCTCGTCCTTCTTGGGCTCGTCCCGGTAGGCGGGCCCTTTCTCGAAGGCCATCCGGCCGAAGATGTTGCGCAGCGCCCCGAGGCCCGGGGCCTCCTTGCGCTCCTTGCGTTCTTTCTCCCGGTCCTCGCCGGGAGGCGTCTTCTCGTCCTTGGGATTCCCGGTCATGGGCTCTCCCCCGGCGGCGCGGCCTCGACGGCCCGGATGAGGGCGGGGTCCTCGGGCGTCACCCGGGTTGGGAACCACCCCCGCGGCTCGCCGTCCGGGCCGATCAGGTATTTGTGGAAGTTCCAGCGGGGCGCGGCCCGCCTCACTTCTCCTCCCCGAGGAGCGGCTGGGAGGGGTCCTCGTACTCCGGGCCGAACACGTTGATCAGGGCGGGGGACATGAGCCGGAATTCGGGCGATACGGAGGCGACCTCGCTCAGGCGGCCGAAGACGTAGATGTCCTTGTCGGCGGAGAGCTCCAGCACGGTGGGCGAGATCCACTTCCCGGTGAACGAGGCCCCGGCCTTCCCGCTCCGGATGGAGATGTCCTTGTAGCGCCCCCTCAGCCGCTCGGCGTCGGCCGGGGCGTACTCCATCGAGACGGCGAAGCCCGTCACCCGCACCCCGTTCGACTGGGCCATGATGGTCTCCCGGTCCAGGTCCTTCCGCAGGAGGCTGCCGGCGGGAACTTCCTTGAGCCTCCCGCCGAAGGCACCCTCCGCCAGGCGGTCCACCGCCCACCCCCGCACCCGCACGGTCACCCTGTCCGTCTTGTCGAGGGCGGCCTCGAACTCGGTATCCATCGGCTGGAGCGGGTTCATCAGGAGCTGGGTCGGGAAGAGCCGCACCAGGGTGAAGCGCCCCTCCTTGCAGGGCGCCGCCTGGGCCGCCTCGACGGGCGCCGGACCCGAGCCCTTGGCCTCGGCCGAGGACCACCGCAGGCGGTAGGTGCCCACGTTGGTGCGGCGCCAGATGGAGCCCGGCCCGGCCTGATCCGAGGGCCCGTAGAACACGCCGCCCTCCAGGACCTCGCCCGCCCCGCAGCGGATGAGCACCTCCTGCCAGGACGCCTTGGCCTGCTGGTACCGGCACCCCGAAACCGCGAGCAACAGCGCGAGAACCGCCACGGCCGAAACCGACCTGCCCTTTCGCATGGAGACCATCCTCATCTGGGTTCGCATGGACAAAGGGCCGCCGCGCGCACGCGGCTTCAGCGGACGGCCACCGGAGAGCGCATCATAGCATCTTGGTCGCGGGGAATCCCCCCGTCCCCTACCCCACCTGCCACCGCTCCCCGATGGCCATGATCTTGATGTTGTCCATCGAGCCCCCGCGCTCTTGGACCGCGCGGGCGAGGGCCTGGGGGGGATCGCCGATGGGCTCGTCGGTCAGGTCGAAGACGCCCCAGTGCATGGGGATCATCCAGCGGGCCCTGAGGTCGAGGAAGGCCTCGTAGCCCTCGGCGGGGTTCATGTGGGGGTAGCGCATCATCCAGCGGGGCTCGTAGGCCCCGATGCTGAGCATGGCGGCGTCGATGGAGCCGAACCGGCGCGCGAACTCGGCGAAGCCCTGGAAGTAGCCGCTGTCCCCGGAGAAGAAGTAGCGCCGCTCGCCCGAGTCCAGCATCCAGGCGCACCAGAGGGTGGCGTCGCGGCCCTGGCCGATGCGGTTCGACCAGTGCTGGGCGGGGAGGCAGGTGAGGGTCCAGCGGCCGTGGCGGGCGCTCTGCCACCAGTCGAGCTCGGTCACCCGCCGGGGGCCGTGCGAGCGGACGTACTCCCCCAGCCCCATCGGGACGTACCAGGCCACGCTCCGCGGCAGCCGCTCCAGGGTGAAGGTGTCGAGGTGGTCGTAGTGGTTGTGGGAGAGGACGGCGAGGGCGCCGCCGGGGATCTTCCCGAGGGGCACGCCGGGGGCGTGGTGCCTCCCGTAGAGGAGGGAGCGGGGGCCGAAGTGGGGGTCGGTCAGGAGGGTGTCGGGGCCGTCCTTGATGACGAAGGTACAGTGGCCCACCGAGGTGATGGAGGCGGAGGACTCGGGCCGGGCGAGGTAGTCTCCCGGGTTCTCCACCACGGGCACCGGCGGGGGCGTGCGGCGCGCCTCGGCGAACTCGTTGCGGTAGAGGAGCTTCCACTTGAGGAGGTTGACCCGGCTGTGGCGGGAGGGCCACCAGGGGTTGAACCACGCCCCCGGCCCCCCGTGGGGCCAGTAGAGCGCCTCGGGCTCCCGGGAGAGGAGCCCCACCGCCCGGGGGGCGTCCGGCTCGGGGGGCGTCAGCCCCAGGTTCAGGCGGGCGCAGCCGCTCCCGATGCCGGCCGCGGCGAGGGCGAAGAGTCCCGCTCGCATGAGAAAGTTCCGCCTCCTCATCCGGTCCTCCTGATCCTCCAGCCTAGCCATTCCAATGGCGCCCCGCCACCGGGGGTTTCCCCACGCCTCCGCGCCCGGATCGGTGATAGAATTCCGCTTCGCCCCGGAGCCGCGGGCCCCGGGCTCCGCCTTCGCGCGCCGCCGGGAACCGCGCATGTCCTCCGCCGCCTGGACTCTCCGGCCGCTCATCGCCGCGGCTCTCCTCTGCCTCTCCCTCGCGGCCTCCCCCGCCCGGGCGCAGATCCCCGGGACGGCGCCCTCGCCCGAGCGCCCCCCGGAGGACTACATCCGCGGCTACGCCGCCGCCGTGCTCGAGCGCGAGTTCGGCATCCGGGACGCCCGGATCGGCCTCAAGGAGGGCGCGATCACCATCCGGGTGCGTCCCCTCCCGCCCGAGGAGCGGAGCCGCCTCCTCCGGGCCCTGCGCTCCCTGCCGGGGGTCGAGCGGGCCGAGGTGGTGGAGGAGCACGCCGCCCCGCTCCCGCCCCTGGACGCCCCCGAGACGGCCCGGCACGAGTTCCTCCCGCGGAGCGACCTCTTCGCCCCCCTCATCGCCGACCCGCGCTGGCCGCACTTCTCGCTGGGCTACCAGTTCTACTTCAACGACCAGGCCTTCCAGAACGTCTTCGCCCCGAGCTTCGGCGAGACCATCCCCTTCTACCGCCTGCCCACCCCGGCCGGGCCGGTGCAGTTCGGGGTGCACGCGGCCGTCTTCCCCATCTTCGACCTGGACGCGGACTCCTTCGATCTGATCAACGCGGACTACTGGGTGGCCGGGGCGGCGGAGTACAAGCGGGGGCCATACTCGGCCCTCTTCCGGATTTTCCACCAGAGCTCCCACCTGGGGGACGAGTTCCTGCTGCGGACGCGCCGGGACGAGATCAACCGCGTCAACCTGAGCTACGAGGCGGCGGGCCTGCTGCTCTCGCGGGAGTTCTTCGAGAGGGCGCTGCGGCTCTACGCCGGGGCGGAGTACATCTTCCACCGCGATCCCCGGCGCCTGAAGCCCTGGACGCTCCAGTACGGCGCCGAGCTCTACAGCCCCGTCACCTACTTCGGCGGCTGGCTCCGCCCCGTGGCCGGGCTGGACATCAAGAACGCCCAGGAGGCCGGCTGGGACGCCAACCTCTCCCTCCGCGCCGGGGTGCAGGTCGAGCCGCCCCGCGAGCCGTCCGAGGTGCTGTCCGGCCTGCGGGAGCGGCGCATCCAGTTCATGCTCGAGTTCTTCACCGGCCGCTCCCCGAACGGCCAGTTCTACGACGAGACCTTCAAGTATCTGGGCGTGGGGATGCATTTGTATTTCTAGGCGAGGAAATCGACGCGGCCCGACATGCGGGCAATGAATGGAAAATCCGTAGGGGCGGGTTTGAAACCCGCCCCGGCGGAAAAAGC
Source organism: Candidatus Tectomicrobia bacterium (assembly GCA_016192135.1). Taxonomy (NCBI): domain Bacteria; kingdom Pseudomonadati; phylum Candidatus Tectimicrobiota; species Candidatus Tectimicrobiota bacterium. The sequence continues at coordinate 89,655 of JACPUR010000040.1, forward strand.
ATAAGAAAAAGAGGTCATTCTGAGCGACCGAAGGGAGCGAAGAATCTACGTGTGCGGCCGCTGACGAAGATTCCTCGCGGGGCTCGGAAAGACAAGCTCCCCCTCACCCCACCGGCAGGACGAGCTTCCCCTGGACGTGGCCCTCCTCGAGCATGAGGTGCGCGCGCCCGATGTTCCGGGCGTTGAGCGGCCCCACCTCGGTGACCATCGGGGGCTTGAGGGCGCCCGTCTCCAGCCACTCGCGGATGTGGGCCAGGCTCTTCTGGTACTGGCCGAAGTAAGCGCGGCCGCCCCCGCGCACCGGGGTGCGCAGGAAGACGGCGTGGAAGGAGCACGACTTCCAGAAGATCCCCTCGGGCTGGGTGGTGAAGAACTGGGGGATGGGGTTGTCCGGGTCCGAGGCGATGGAGCAGACGTGGCCCCAGTAGTCCACCACCCGCATGCACACCCGCTTCATGTCCCGCCCCACGAGGTCCACCGCCACCTTGACGCGCCGGCCCCCGTTCGCCGCCTGCACCTTGGCGGCGGCCTCCTCGACCGACAAGCCGCTGTAGCGGACGATGTGCCGGTCCTCGAGGCCCAACTTCTCGCGCAGGTAGGCCGCGCTCTTCTCGCCGCCCGCAGTGGCGAGGACGGGCGCGGCCCCCAGGATGCGGAGCATCTGCACCGCCATGGTGCCCACCCCGCCCGAGGCCCCGGCCACGAAGGCGGATTCCCCCCGCTCGAAGCGCGCCTTCATCACCACCGCCTCGTAGGCCGTGAGGGCGGTCAGGGGCACCGCCGCCGCCTCGGCGAAGGAGAGCCTCCGGGGCTTGGGCGCCACGAACTCCTGGGGGACGCAGGCCAGCTCGGCGTAGCCGTTCCCCCCGTCGTCCCCGAAGCGGGGGAGGTAGGCCATCACCTCGTCCCCGGCCTTGAAGGCGCCCGCGCCCTTGCCGGCGCCGTCCACCACCCCCGCCACGTCCCGCCCGAGGATGAGAGGGGTCTTCCCCTCGTTCCCGCCCCGGCGGGCCTTGAAGTCGGTCGGGTTCACCGAGGCCGCCTTGACCCGGATGCGCACCTCCCCCTCCCCGGGCGAGGGATCGGGCCACTCCATGTCCGCCAGGTTCTCCACCCCGCCGAATTCCTTCAGCACCACCGCGCGCATGGGACTATCCCTCACCACGCATTCCAAGGCTGCACAGGTACTCCGATGGCTTCGAAATGCCTGATGTTTTGCGTCACCACCGTTGCTTCAAGGCTAATCGCAAGAGCACCTAGCAAAACGTCAAAGTCAATCCTGTCTTCCTTGGACAAGGGATGACCACGCCTCCGCAAGTCCGCCCAAATTTCCGCACCCCGCCGCCAGTCTGCCCAGGATAGTTCTTGCACTCCCAAGACTTGAGCGAAATCCTCCAGGAATTGCACTTCTTCTGTCGCGTCTATGTGTAACAGACCTCGGAGGGTTTCATACAGAGCAGGGGCAGAAACATAAACGTCCTCGCCTCTCTCAAGTGCAGCTTGGAGACGCTCCTTCGCTTGACGAACAACTTGATCCTTCTTTTCGACTAGTTCACTAAGCGCCGAGGTATCAAGCAGAAACGGCATAAGGCGGCTCTACACCTATTCCCGAAAAGACAATGAACGACCTTCCGCGATAACCTGTCTGAACTTTTCCCATTTTTCTTCCGGAACCCGGCTGGGTTTCGAGAACCATTGTTCCAAGAGTTCGATGGCCTTTAGATTTTTCGGAGGAATGGCACGGGCCGTTACACTGATCTCCTCTTCCTCCCGTCCGTGTTTTGGAAAAAAAGGCTCATACCCTGCCGCATACGCGCTTGGTACCCGAGGCGGAAGAACAAATGCCTCCACGACGGCACTCTCACCGACGCTCACCGCGCTTGCGGAGCATGTGTTAAACTCTGGCGCGTCATATGGAAGATCGGACAAATGACGGCGGGGTATTTGCCCAGGCAACTCAAGAACCACAGGCATTACGATTCCTCCACGCCGAAACGCTCACGCAATTTATTGCCAATGATTGACTCATAAACCTCGATAATTCTCGAGTGCGCTTCTTCAAGAACTATCCCAACGTTTTTCTCTGCGGGTGATTCCATCCGATTGAAGGCAATGTGATCCAAATCTACGATATTGGCAATCTGTCCTTTTTCCGCAGGCTCTGTATGCGTTGCAACGGTCAGATGAAGCCGCGTCTCCATATAGGGAGACAGTTCTACTCGAACTAGAAATGGACCTGGCTCCTGATATACCCCGCCGGGCAAGTAAGACGACTTCGCGAAAAACCGGTCAAATTTAAATTCCGCTTCGGGCAAGACAATGCGGTTAATATATCGTAGCCCGGTGCGCACAATCGCTTTCGGTTGAATCACCGAAATGTAGTCTTTGAGTCTTGCCAAAATGAGCGGCTTGAATTTTTTCCACCCTGGATATTTGGGAAGAAGGTTGACGGCTAATAGGTTCTTGGAGATTTGTACTAATGCGGTTTTATCCTTGCGATGGAATCGCATTCGGATTCCGACCTCTCGGAACTGCTGGTCAATCCTCCCAGGTTTAGTCTGGAAACCCATTTCCAACCCGTGAAGCTCTTTCGCCTCCGGAAATTCGTCTTTGATCCTCTCGTGGAAAAGCCCAAAAAAAGTGGCATTCCATTTAAGGCCCTCCTCGAAGTGAATTTCGCAGAGGGCCTCGGCGATGGGAGGATTCTTATAGCGCTTCTCTGTGCTCATGAGTCCTCGCTTAAGAGCCAAGCTAGTTCTCGCCTTATCTTCTCACTCCCTGAATAGAATACTGGCCAAAACAAACAAGAGCAACAACTGCTCCCCCCTCACACCATCCACGCCCCGCCGGCGAGCATGAGGCCCTGGCCGGTGACGTTGCGGCTCTCGTCGCTGGCGAGGTAGACCGCCATGTGGCCCACGTCGTCGGGGGTCTGCTCCCGGCCGAGGGGGACGGCCGACTTCACGAAGGCGTCGAACACCTCGCGGGGCGCCTTGTCGCTGTCCAGCCCCATGATCACCCCGTGGCCCTTCTCCCAGAGGTCGGTCCACAGCAGGCCCGGGTTGATGGCGTTCACGTTCACGCCGTGCTTCGCCATCTCCTTGGCGAGGCTCATGGTGAAGCTCATGCAGGCGGCCTTCGAAGCGCAGTAGTGGGGCACGTTCTCGTTCGCCCGGCGCGCCGCCATGGAGGCGATGTTGATGATCTTGCCGTAGCGCCGCTCCCGCATGTGGGGGGCGACGGCCCGGCACATCAAGAAGACGCCCACCGTGTTCACGGCGAAGACCTCGTTCCACTCTTCCAGCGTGAGCCGGTCGATGGGGTTCCCCATCAGCCTCGAGGCCCGCCCGTGGCAGTTCACCAGGATGTCCACGCGGCCCAGGCGGCCGAGGGCGGTTTTCACGGCGCGCGCGACGTCCGCCTCCTTCGTGACGTCCACCCCGATGGCGAAGGCGTCCTTCCCCCCGTCGGCCACCCCGCGCTTGGCCACCTCCTCGGTCACGTCCATGACGCAGACCCGGGCGCCCTCCCGGGCGAACGCCCGGATGATTCCCCGCCCGATGCCCCCTCCGCCCCCCGTCACGATGGCCGTCTTGTCCTTCAAGCGCATGGATGAGCCCCCCGGGAAGACATGGATGATCGCTTCGAGGGGCGAATCTTAAGCCCCGGGGGCGGGGGCGTCCACGGCGGGGCGGGCATAGCGGCGGGATGAATGTAGAGGCGAACCTCGCGTTCGCCCCCGCGGACCAGTTCCCCCGCCCGTCATTTCCGCGCCTGAGCATGAAGGTGCGCGAAATTGCGCGAAATTGCGGTAGCGGGCGGCGCGGCCGGAGGGGGTATGTTGGATTGGGGGCGCGGGTCCGGTTTTCCCCCCTCTCCCTTTGGGAGAGGGGGAATTCCAAACCGGGCACATGGGTGGCAGGCGATTCTGGATGGCCGGTAAGGCCCGTCGCGGATAGTCGCGGATATTGAGGGGTATTGAGGGATAAAGCCCATGTTTTCACCCGGGAGGAGAAAGCGGGGGCGGGACGTGAGTAACGGCTAGTAACGCTTATTGAGGGATAAAGAGGGGATAAAGCCCCGTTTTTCCCGCTGGTCTTACCGCGCCCGGAGGGGGGCGAGGGCGCTCAGGGCGAAGAGGAGGGCGGCGGCGAGCACCACCGAGGGCCCGGCCGGGGTGTCCCACCGCAGGGAGGCGGCCAGGCCCCCCGCCACCGCCAAGAGCCCGAGCAGGCTGGCGAGCAGGGCCATCTGCTCGGGGGTGCGGGCCAGCCGCCTCGCCGCCGCCGCGGGGATGATGAGGAGGGAGGTGATGAGGAGCACCCCCACGATCTTCATGGCGATGGCCACCGCGAGGGCGATGAGCCCCATGAAGAGGAACCGCACGCGCAGGGCGGGCACCCCCTCGGCCTGGGCCAGCTCCTCGTGGACGGTCAGGGCCAGGAGATCCCGCCAGAGCCAGGCGAGGCCGGCGAGCACCACCGCCCCGCCTCCCCAGATCCAGGCGAGGTCTCCGGGGGTCACGGCGAGGATGTCGCCGAAGAGGTAGCCCATGAGATCGGCCCGAAGGCGCTCCATCAGGCTCACCGCCACCAGGCCCGCCGCGAGGGCGGTGTGGGCGAGGATGCCCAGCGCCGTGTCCGAGGCCAGGCCGTCCGGGCGCTGGAGGAGGACCAGGAGGAGCGCGAGGACGAGGCACACCGCCAGGCTCCCCACCCTGAGGTCCAGCCCCAGCAGGAAGCCCAGCGCCACCCCCAGCAGCGCGCTGTGGGCGAGGGCGTCGCCGAAGTAGGCCATCCGCCGCCACACCACGAAGCAGCCGAGCGGCCCCGCCACCAGGGCCGCCGCCGCCCCGCCCAGGAGCCCGCGCAGGAGGAAGTCCTCGGTCCACATGCTAATGGGAAGCCCTCCCCGCGCCCGCCGCCCGGGAAAGAAACGTGATTTTCCCCTCTCCCCCCGGGAGAGGGGCGGAGAGCCCCCAGCGGCGCAACGCTGGGGGCGAGCCGGGGTGAGGGGCATCCCAAGCGGCTCGCCGCTCGGGGACCCCGGGGTGAGGGAAGATTCCGGCGGGCACAGCATTTTCCCTCACCCCCGTCCCCTCTCCCTCCTCCCGAGCCGGCGGGCCGGTTCGGGGACCCGGAACGACGGAGAGAGGGGTGACGCGGAACACGCCGGAGCCGGTTTTCTGAATTACTTGGACCCCCTTCATCGCTGGCGGTTCCACATGCTAGTGCCCGCCCCCCCCGTGATGGTGCCCGTGGAGCCCGTGATGGCCGCGGGGCGGCTGCGGCCGATCCTCCACGCCGGTGGGCTCCCGGGCGGGGCCGTTCGGGCGCAGGGGGACCACCTCCCCCTCGGGGCCGTGCCGGTGGTCGTGGGCGTGGGTGTAGACGGCGAGGTTCCGCGCCGCCTGGGGGCCGAAGAGGGCGAGGTACTCCGGGTGGGCGCTCACGTCCTCGGGCCGGCCGTGGCAGCAGATGTGGCGGTTGAGGCACACCACGCGATCCGTCGAGGCCATCACCACGTGGAGGTCGTGGGAGACCATGAGGATGCCGCACCCCCGCTCGCCGCGGATGCGGGAGATGAGGCCGTACATCTCGAGCTGGCCCGTCACGTCCACGTTCTGGACGGGCTCGTCGAGCACGAGGAGGTGGGGGCCGCGCAGGAGCGCCCGGGCGAGCAGCACGCGCTGCATCTCGCCCCCCGAGAGGGCGTGGACGGAGCGGTCCATGAGGTACGCGGCGCCCGTCTCATCGAGGGCGCGGGAGGCCTCTCTCTCCGGGACGGGGCGGGGGAGGCTCAGAAGGCGCCGCACGGTGAGGGGAAGGATGGGGTCCACCGCGACGCGCTGGGGGAGGTAGCCGACCACCAGCCCCGGCTTGCGGCGCACCGAGCCCTCCGCCGGGGGGAGGAGGCCCAGCAGGGCGCGGATGAGGGTGGTCTTCCCCGCTCCGTTGGGGCCGATGAGGGAGACGACCTCCCCCGGGTGCACGGCCAGATCGATGCGATGGAGGATGGACTGCCCGCCGAGGCGGACCCCCACCCCCCGGGCCTCGACCAGGGGCTCATCGCGGGGCCGGGCCTCAGCGCGCATCGGCTTGCGCCTTCTCGCGGCAGGCGGGGCAGCGTCCCTGCACCTCGATGACCGGGGTCTCCACCTCGAAGCCCGCCCGGGCCGCCGCCTCCCCGATGGCCCCCTCGATGCGCGGCTCGTCCATCTCGGCGACGGCGCCGCATCCCCGGCAGATGAGGAACTGGGCCATGTGGGGGTTGTCCGGGACGCCGCAGCCCACGAAGGCGTTCACGCTGCTCAGGCGGTGGACGAAGCCCTGCGCGATCAGGAAGTCGAGGGCGCGGTACACCGTGGCCGGGGCACCGCCGCGCCGGCCCCCGGGATCCATCCGGGCGAGGATGTCGTACGCCCCGACGGGGGCGTGGCTCCCCCAGACGAGCTCCAGGACGCGCCGGCGGATGGCGGTGAGCCGGGCCCCCCGCCGGGCGCAGAGCTCCGAGGCGCGCTCCAGGGCGTCGGCCACGCAGGCGGCGTGGTCGTGCCCGCTTTCGGGAAACTGCACCTGGGATTCGCCAGCCATTTCTCCCCTCTTGCTAATCCAAAATGATATGTTATATCATTAGTGACTGAACTGCTACGTTATCTTATCACCATTTGGAGGACTTTCCATGCGCATCCGCCCGCCCGCCTGGCTCGGGGCCGCCTGCCTGAGCCTTTTTTTCCATCCGGCCGCCGCCCCGGCGGCGCCCCGGGTGGTCGTCACCATCAGCCCCATCCACTCCCTCGCCGCCTCGGTGATGGAGGGGGCGGCCTCCCCCCGCCTCCTGATCCCGGGGACGGCCTCGCCGCACAACTACACCCTCAAGCCCTCGGACGCCCAGGCGCTCGCCCAGGCCCAGCTCATCATCTGGGTGGGGGAAGAGATCGAGCCCATCCTGGAGAAGCCCCTCAAGGCCCTGGGGAAGAAGGCGCGCGTGCTGGAACTCTCCAAGGCTCCGGGGATCACCCTCCTGGACGCGCGCGAGGGCGGGGTCTGGGAGGGGCACGGGCACGAGGAAAAGGAAAAGGGCCACGCCCAGGACGAAACGAAGCGCGGCCACGACGAGCAGGAGAAGAAAGAAGCCGGAAAGAAGGAGGAGCGACACGAGGAAAAAGACATGCACATCTGGCTGAGCCCGGCCAACGCCAAGCGGATCGCCCGCGCCATGGCCCAAGCCCTCGGTGAGATCGATCCCGGCAACGCCCCCGCCTACCGCGCCAACGCGGAGAGGCTCGCGGCGGGGATCGACGCCCTCGACGCCGAGCTGCGGGAACAGTTGAAGCCCGTCCGGGGCAAGCCCTACATCGTCTTCCACGACGCCTACCAGTACTTCGAGCGGCACTACGGCCTCTCCCCCGCGGGCTCGATCTCGGCCTCCTCGGCCCACGCGCCGGGGGCCAAGCGGCTCTACGAGATCCGCAAGAAGATCGTCGAGTCGAAGGCCGGCTGCGTCTTCCGGGAGCCCCAGTTCCCCTCCCGGCTGGTGGAGACGGTGGTGAGCGGCACCCCGGCCAAGATCGGGGTGCTCGACCCGGACGGCGGGGCCACGATTCCTCCGGGGCCGGGGGCTTACTTCCGGCTCATGCGCAACCTGGCCGGCTCCCTGCGCGCCTGCCTTCTTTCGGAGAACTAGGAGCTGAAAGGGATTTCCGGCCCGGCGGAGGCGCGCTATAATCGGGGCGGTTCCACCTGTCCGTGTTCAATGGGACGCCGCGCCGCCGCAGGGTTCGACCCGCTCATGACGCTCCGCTGCTTGCGCCTTCTGCTGCTCGCCGCCGCCCTCGTGGCGTGGCCGCCCTCGCCCGCCCTGCCCCATCCCCACGTCTGGATCACGAACGGCACCACCTTCCTCTTCCAGGACGGGAAGCTCGCCGGGGTGCGGCTTGAGTGGGCCTTCGACGAGCTCTTCAGCGACACCCTGGTGCGCGAGTTCGACGAGAACAAGAACGGCAAGCTCGACCCGGCCGAGGTCCAGCAGATCCAGAAGGAAACCTTCCCCTACCTCCAGAAGTTCCACTTCTTCGCCCACATCATGCTTGGCCAGAAGAAGGCGCCCGTGACCGAGGTGCACGAGTTCTCGGCCGAGGCCCGCAAGGACGGCGTGCGCTACCGCCTGACGGTGCGGCTCCCGGAGCCGGTGGACCCCCGGAAGACCCCCGTGACGGTCAACGTCTTCGACGAGACCTACTACGTGGACTTCATCCACGAGAAGAAGGACCCGGTGCGCATCGAGGGGGCCCCGGCCGGGACGTGCACCTACCGGATGGGGAGGAGCATCCTCTCCGTCGTCTCGGGCTGGAACATGATGGTCCCCACCCCGATCCATCTGGAATGCCCCGCGCGATGACGCGGCTCCGGCGGGGGGCAATCCTCGCCCTCCTCGCCCTTCTCCTCGCCCTGCCGGGCGCGGCCGGGGCGGCCAACCCCTTCGGCCGCCCGGCGCAGCCTCCCCCGGCGGGGGCTCCCGCGCCCGGGGGCCAAGCTCCCGCGCCCGAGCGGAGCATGGCTCCCTCGGGCTTCTTCGCGCCGGTGACCTACTTCATGCTGAGCCTCCAGCGCGAGATGACGCGGAGCATCTCCCGCCAGCTTCGGGCCATCCGCGACGGGGAGCCGGGCGGGGCGCTCTTCTTCGCGGCCGTCATGGGTCTCCTCTACGGCTCGCTCCACACCCTGGGGCCCGGGCACGGGAAGTTCGTCGTGATGACCTACTTCCTCTCGCGCGACGCCAAGCCCTGGCGCGGCTTCCTGATGGGGGGCCAGATCGCGCTCTTCCACGTGCTCTCGGCCATCGCGCTCCTCTGGATGGTGGACCTCGTCGCCCGGAAGGCCTTCGGCATGCCCGCCGGGGAGATACGGGCCGTCCAGCAGGCGAGCTACGCCTCCATCGCCCTGATCGGACTCTACATGGCGGGCCGCGCCCTCCGCTCCCTCATGCGGAACGGGGAGGGACATCGCCACGATGGGCACGATCACGGCCACGAGCATGGGCACTCCCACAGCCTGGGGCAGGAGGGCCTCCTCTCCCTCTTCGTGGGCCTCGTCCCCTGCACGGGGGCGATCCTGGTGATGCTCTACGCGCTCGCGAACAACATCGTGCTGGCCGGCATCGTGGTGGTCGCGGCCATCGGAGCCGGGATGGCCCTCACCATGGCGGGGATCGGCCTCCTCGGGATGGTGGCGAGGAGCCTCGTCCTCTCGCGCCTGGAGGGAAGCCCCGGGCGCGGCCGCTGGGCGGCGGGGGCCGTCCAGCTCGCGGGCGGCGCGGCCATCACCGCCATCGGCGCGGCCTATTTCCTCTCCTCCCTCTGAGATACCCCCCCGATTTCTTGTCCCCGGCGGAGAGCCGGTGGTATTCTCTGTCTCGCGCCGGCGCGGCCCGGAGGCGGGCTGCCGGGACTCCCTGAATGGAGAGACACATGCCCCTCATCAAGATGACGAAAGGCTCCATCGACATCGGCATCGTCGTGAAGGACCTGGACCGGGCGGCCAAGTTCTACGGGGAGGTCCTGGGCTTCCCCCAGGTGCGGGAGCTGGAAGTCTCCAAGGAGAAGGCGGCTCAGGCGGGCTGCGCCTCGGGCCGCTTCCGCTTCAAGGCCTTCCAGGCCGGCGAGGTGCAGCTCAAGCTGGCCCAGGCGGACGCGAACCCCGCCCCGGGCGGCGGGAAGGTGGACGGCGCCACGGGCTACCGCTACATCACCTTCATGGTGGAGAGCGTCGGGGAAACCCTCAAGAGCCTCCAGGCCGCGGGGGTCAAGCCCGCGGGCGAGATCACCGAGGTCGTGCCGGGGCGCTTCATCCTCTTCTTCCAGGACCCGGACGGCAACATGCTGGAGTGCGTGGGGCCGAAGTAGGCCCTTCCTCCATGGCGAAGCCCAGAACGCAGCCGCCGCCCGCCGCCGAACCGGCCGCACCTCCCCGGCCCCGCGCCCATGCCGCCCGGGAGGCCCTCACCGCCGCCCGCCCGGGTACTTGGCATGTTTGAGATCGTTCAAGGCTATTTGGCCGAGTTCACCTACGCGGGGATATTCCTCGTCCTCTTCCTGTGCGGCCTGGGCCTGCCCGTCCCCGAGGATGTCCCGATCATCGTCTCGGGCTACCTCTCTTACCTGGGAACCATCCAGCCCTTGCCCGCGCTGGGGGTGAACCTGGCCGGAATCCTCCTCGGCGACATGATGATCTACTCCTTCGGCTACTGGATGGGCCCCCGCGCCCTGCGGCTCCGGCTGATCCGGCACGTGATGACGCCCGAGCGCGCGGGCAAGGTGAACCGCTTCTTCCAGAAGCACGGGAAGAAGGCCGTCTTCTTCGGCCGCTTCGTCGCCGGGCTCCGGGCGCCGCTCTTCCTCGCGGCGGGCGTCGCCCGGGTCCCCCCCCGTACCTTCGTCCTCATGGACGGCGCGGCCGCCATGATCAGCGTGCCGGTGCTCTTCTTCCTCGCCTTCTACTTCGGGGAGAAGCTGGACGCCCTGCGGGAGTTCCTGGGCAGCACGAAGCGGCTGGTCGCGGTCCTGCTGACGGTGGGGTTCGCGGTCTGGCTCGCGCGCGGCTACCTGATACGGCGCCGGCGCGCGAAGGATCTTCCGGCCTAGCCCTTCCGCAGGAGCCGCGGAGCCCCTTCGGCCATGGCGATGTCCGCGGCGTGGGCGCCGCGGGGGTCCATGCGGAGGACGTGCATCCGGCACCCGATCCCGCGGGCCAGGTAGACCTCCCGCATGGCGTTCCCGACGCGGCCGGGGTTGTGCGCGCAGATGGCGAGCACGCACGGGCCCGCCCCGCTGATGCAGACCCCCAGCGCCCCCGCCTTGCGCGCCGCGGCGAAGACCTCCTCCAGCGGGCCCATGAGCCCGGCGCGGTAGGGCTGGTGGAGGCGGTCCTCCATGGCGTCTCGGAAGAGATCGTCCCGCCCGGTGGCGAAGGCGGCGAGGAGCATGCTCACCCGCTGCACGTTGAAGATGGCGTCGGCCAGGGGGATCTGGCGGGGGAGCTTCTGGCGGGCGGCCTTCGTGCTCACCTCGAACGAGGGCACCACGATCACCCACAGGTAGCGGTCCACCACGGGGGCCCGGGTGTAGACGGCGCGGCCCGCGGTGTCGATGGCCGAGATGCAGAATCCTCCCAGCAGGGCGGGCACCACGTTATCCGGGTGGCCCTCCATCTCGACGGCGAGCTGGACCAGGCCGTCCATGGTGAGCGGCCCGCCGAGCATGAGGTTCGCGCCCACCAGCCCCCCGACCAGGGCGGCGGAGCTGCTCCCCAGCCCGCGCGCCAGGGGGATGTGGTTGCGCTGCTTCATCCAGAGGCCGCGGAAGGGGCGCCCGGCCCGCTCGTAGACCCGCTTCACCGCCTCGACGCAGATGTTGGACTCATCCCGGGGGATGGTGTTCTTCCCCTCGCCCTCCACCTGGATCGAGATGCCCCAGGGCAGCTCGTCCAGCTCGACCCGGTTGTAGAGCCGCAGCGCCACGCCCAGGGCGTCGAAGCCGGGGCCGAGGTTCGTGGTGCTCGCGGGGACCTGGACTCGGACCAGCGCCAAAGGGGTCTCTCCTCGCCCGGGACGATCAGGCCGCGACGCCGGCCGAGCGGGCCACGGCGCAGCCCGCCTCGCGCATCTCGTCCAGGGCGCGAGCGCCGTCGCCCGGCTGGACGTCCACCGCGCGGACGGCGTCCTCCAGGACGATCACCTCGAAGCCCGCCTTGCGGCCGTCCAGGGCGGTGTTGAGGACACAGTAGTCCGTCGCCAGCCCGCACACGAAGAGGCGCCGAACCCCTCGCCGCCGCAGCTCATCGCGGAGGGCGGTGCCCTGGAAGCCGGAGTAGGCCTCCTCGCCGGAGCGGTCCCCCTTCGACACCACGAGGTCCGCCTTCGCGGCGTCCATCCCGGGGTGGAACTCCGCGCCGGGCGTCCCCTGCACGCAGTGCGGGGGCCAGATGCCCCCCCGCGCCCGGAACGACACGTGATCCGGGGGGTGCCAGTCCCGGGTGGCCACCCGGAACCACCCCGGCGCGGCCAGGAGGCGGTTCACGGGCTCCACCACGCGGTCCCCCTCGGGCACGGCCAGCGCCCCGCCGGGGCAGAAGTCCACCTGCAGATCCACGACGATCAGGGCGTCCGAGGGACTCACGGGGATACGGGGCACCGCGCGCCCTCCCCTTGGATCAGCGGCCGTTGCGAAGCGAGGCGAGGAAGCCCTGGATCGCCTGGGTCAGCTCGCCGAAATACTGGCGGTAGAAGAAGGCCGACTGCCCCTGGGGGTCCTTCAGGGAGTCCCCGGGCTTGCCGCCGGGGCGGAAGGCGGCCAGCTCGGCCACCTTGGGGAGAGCGTCCGGGAAGTTCATCTCGATGAAGTCCCGGTGCTCGGGCCCCATGATGACGATGCGGTCCGCCCACGCCACGAGGTCGGGGGTGAGGGGGCGGGAGCGGTGCCGGCTCAGGTCCACACCGGCGATCTCGGCCACCTTGATGGCCTCCGCCGGGCAGCCGCTACCCGCCATGGCGTGGGTGCCCGCGGACTGGAGCTGCACGTCCTTGCGCCCCTCCCGCGAGAGGAACTTCCGCAGGAGAGCCTCGGCCATCGGGGAGCGGTTGAGGTTCCCCGTGCACACGAACAGGATCTTCATTGCGGCGAGGCTCCCCCGGAAGGATCGAACTCGATCCGGATGTTCACGTCCTCTCCGCGCTCCGCCCCGCGGCGCACGGCCAGGATGAGCGAGCCATTGCTCTCCCGGAATATCTCCTCGAACCTTTCCGGAGTGGTCACTGGCTTGCCGGCCGCCTGGAGGATGACGTCCCCGCGCCGCAGGCCGGCCCGGGCCGCGGGCGCGTCCTCCCGCACCTGAGCGACCAGCAGCCCCTCCGGCTTTCCCCCGCCGAAGAACTTGGCCAGGGCCGGGGTCATTGGCTGGAGCACCAGCCCGAGCCGCTCCTGGTGGCTCTCCCGGCGCCCCTCTCCCAGGGGGACCGCCGACTCGAGCACCTCGCGCTTGGCGAAGATGGGCGCCTTCATCCGCAGCGCCAGCGCGATGGCATCCGAGGGGCGGCTATCCATCGAGAAGCTGCGCCCGGGCCCCTTGATATCGACCAGGGCGAAGTAGGTGCCGCCCTTCAGCTCGGTGATCACCACGCGGGCCACCTCGCCCTTGAGCGCCCCGAGGAGGGTCCGCATCAGGTCGTGCGTCAGCGGCCGGGGCGGGGCCACCTTGTTCAGCTCAAGCAGGATGGCGTGGGCCTCGGCGGGCCCAACCCAGATGGGCAGCACCTTGCCGGCCTTCTTGTCCTCCAGGAGGACGACGGGCTGCTGGGTGCGCGGGTCCATCACCACGGCCCGCACCTGGAGCTCCTGGAGCGGCGCCGCCTCCTCGGCCGCCCGCGACCGCGCGGCGTGCACCGCGAAGGCGAGGAAGGGCACCAGGGCGGCGGCGGCCAACCGGCTCACGCGAGGCGAGGCCATCGTTCTTCCCCCGAGGCGGCCTGCAAGGTGTTCTTGCCTAGCGCTTTTCGGCTGTCGCCGGACGGAACACGCACTCCGGGATCTGGAGATCGACCCGCTGCCCCGGCTTTTCCTCCACCTTCATGTCGAAAACGCCGTCGCAATCGCTGTCCATCAGGGTGATGTCGAAGGGGTACTTCCCGTCCACGTCCATGTTGATCGCGAAGACGACGCCGTTGATGGAGATCGTCTCGAACTGGAACCCCCACTCGTCCACGTACTGCTTGAAGAGGGTCTCCTCGCCGGGGACGTGCCTCGTGATGTCGCGCCTCACCCAGCCCAGGAACTTGGAGCGGGCGATGACGGGGGCGTCGAAGCCCTCGGCCCGGCGCTCGATGGCCTCCCCGCCCGCGTTCGGCCCGCCTGGCGCCGACTGGCCGCGGGCGGCAGGCGAGGCCGGCGCGAGGAGCGCCAGCCCGCCCAGCAGCAGTGACAAGAACCGGAGCTTGCGCATGCGGGAAACCCCCGACGGTTCGGCGGCGGCCACGGAGCCTCATTGTGCGGCCCCAAAGGTAGCACCGGGAAAAGGGCCAATCAAGACGCCGCTCTCCCGGCCCCGGCCCGCGCCGCGCCTCCTTGACAGGCCACGCGCCCTGAGCCACTTTTCCCTTCCCGGGCCCCCGCGCGCAGGACCCCCCCCGGAGACGGCCCTTCGGCGGGGGCCGCGGCCCGCCATCCCAGGAGATGCGCCCCCCATGCAGCGGATCAAGCTCACCCAGGCGGCGCCGGGGATGGTGGCGGCCCGGCCCATCGAGGCGCCGAACGGGCAGGTGCTGTGCGCCAAGGGGACGGTGCTGTCCGAGGCCATCATCGCCCGGCTGCAGAAGATGGACCTCACGCATGTCGCCGTCGAGGGCCATCCCGTCGACGATGGCCAGGCGCCCCAGACGCTCGAGGCGGAGCTGGCCGAGCTCGACCGCCGCTTCGAGCGCGCGATGGACAACCGGCTGATGGCGGCGCTCAAGGCGGCGGTCCAGAAGCACATCCGCAGGCGCTACGCGCGCATGGCGGGCGAGGCCCCCGCCCCTGGAGGCGGCGGGGCCGGAAGCCCCCCCGCCGGCGCCTAGGAGCCTCCCGTGCCCGTCGACCTCGCTTCCTTCCGGCGCAAGATCGAGAACCTCGACAACCTGCCCACCCTGCCCGGCGTGGTGGAGAAGCTCTCGGCCATGGTGGAGAGCTCCACCATCAGCACGGCCCAGGTGGGGGGCATGATCCAGGCCGACCAGGTGCTCTCGGCCAAGGTCCTTCGCCTGGTCAATTCCGCCTTCTTCGGCTTCCCCGGGAAGATCGGCACCGTCACCCACGCCCTCGTGCTCCTCGGCTTCAACGCGGTGAAGGGCCTGGTGCTGACCGCGTCGGTCTTCGACATCATGGCGGGGGAGATGCTGGGCCTATGGAAGCACTCGCTGGGCGTCTCGGTCGCCTCGGGCCTCATCGCCCGGCGGCTGGGGCTCAAGGACCCGGAGGAGGTGCAGGTGGCCGGGCTGGTGCACGACATCGGCAAGGTCGTCCTCAAGGTGGAGAGCCCCGAATACTTCGAGGAGATCAACCAGAAGGTGGCGGAGGGGGGCCTCTCCTTCATCGAGGCGGAGCGCGAGGTGCTGGGCTTCGACCACACAAAGATCGCCGAGTGGCTCTGCGATAAGTGGAACCTCCCGGCCTCGCTCCGGGCGCCCATCGTCTTCCACCACCGGCCGATGGTGGCGCACGAGGCCATCGACGCGACCGCCGCCGTCCACATGGCGGACGTGCTGGTGCGCGCCGTGGGCTTCGGGAGCGGAGGGGATCAGACCGTCGCCATCCTCGACCGCGAGGCGGTGAAGAAGCTCGGCCTCTCCCTCACCGCCGTGGAGGAGATTCTCGACGAGATGGACGAGGAACTGGTGAAGGCCGAGGATCTCATCCCCACCGACTGAGGCGCCCTCCGCCCTCTTCCGAAAGGACGCCATGAACGGCCCCGCGGGTTCCGGCAGGAGAGCGGCATGAGCGGCCTCGCCCTCACCGTCCTGGGCTCGGGGGACGCCTTCTCGACCGCGGGGCGCCCCTACAGCAGCTATCTCCTGGAACCCCTGGAGGAGCGGGAGGGCGAGGCGCGGGCCGTCCTCCTCGACTGCGGGCCGACCACCGTCCCCATGCTCATGGGCATGGGCTTCGACATGTCGCGGCTCGGCCTCGTCCTCCTGAGCCACTTGCACGGAGACCACGCCCTCGGGATGCCCATGGTGTTCCTGGACGCCCAGTTCCGCACCAAGCGGCGCAGCCCCCTCGTGGTCGCCGGCCCCCCCGGGACCGAGGCCAAGTGCGAGGCCCTCTTCCGCCTCGCCTACACCGAGACGGCCACGCTCATGGAGCGCCGCTTCGAGGTGGAGTACCGGGAGCTCCCCGAAGGCCGGGAGAGCGAGGCGCTGGGGCTCCGGATCACCCCCCGGAAGGTGGTGCACCAGGTCCGCGAGATTCCATATGGCTACCGCATCTCCTGGCGGGATAGCACCCTCGCCTGGACGGGGGACACCCAGTGGTGCGAGGCCATCCCCGATCTCGCGCGGGGGGCGGACCTCCTCGTCGCCGAGTGCTTCACGGCGGGCTTCCAGCTCAAGTTCCACACCTCGATCGAGGACCTGGAGCGGAACCGGGACCGCCTCGGGGCGCGCCGCGTCCTCCTCACCCACCTGGGGGAGAGCGTGCTGCGCCGCATGGCCGGGGGGAAGCTCCCCTTCGAGGCGGCGATGGAGGGGCAAAGGATCGAGATTTGAGGGGATGTGTAGGGGCGTATCGCAATACGCCCCTACGGAAGAAAGAGAAGATGGGTTTGAATCTGTAGGGGCGCACGGCCGTGCGCCCCTACAGCCCACGGATGCGGTGTTCATCCGCAGGGGCGGGTTTGAAACCCGCCCCTGCGGACATGACGGTCAGCGATTCCGCTCCCTCCCCTGCGAGAGCACCACCTCGTAGAAGGAGAGCTTCGAGGGGCCGTCGAAGAGGTCCTTGGGCGTCTGGCCCGCCCGGGCGTGGACCTTGTGGAAGGCCTCGCTGCCGACCCACGCCTCGAAGGCTTCCTTGCTCTCCCAGAGGGTGTGGCTGATGTACTCCCCGTCGGGGCCCCGGAGGAAGTGGAAGGCCACGAAGCCCGGCACCTCGCCGAGGTAGGATTCCCGGGTGCGCCAGATCTCCTCGAACTCGGCCTCCCGGCCCTTTTTGATCTGAAAGCGGTTCATCGTAATGTACATGGCGAGCCTCCGCGGAGTGAGGTTCCGCCGCATTATGGTCCGCCGCGGGGGGCGCCGGTCAATCCTGCCGGGGAGAAAGCGGATGAAGGCCCACACCGGCTACCTCGCCTTCGAGACGAAGCGCCGCATCGAGTTCATCAACATCACCCGGGAGGTCGAGGCCGTCGTGCGCGAGTCCGGGGTGCGGGAGGGGCTCGTGCTGGTCAACCCCATGCACATCACCGCCTCGGTCTACGTCAACGACGCCGAGCCCGGCCTGATCGAGGACTACCAGGAGTGGCTCAAGACGCTCGTGGACACGGCCAAGGACTACCGCCACAACCGGACCGGGGAGGACAACGCCTACGCCCACCTCATGCGCACCGTCATGGGCCGCGAGGCCGTGGTGGCGATCACCGGGGGTAAGCTCGACTTCGGCCCCTGGGAGCAGATCTACTACGCCGAGTTCGACGGCCGGCGCAAGAAAAGGGTGCTCGTGAAGGTGCTGGGGGAATGATGACCCGGCATCGGTGCGTGGACTTGTAGGGGCGCACGGCCGTGCGCCCCTACAAGGCAGGTTGTAAACCCATTCCCGAAAGGAGGCCCCTCATGCCCGCGACCAGCCGCCGCGCCCGCCTCATCCGCCCCGACGAGCTCGCCTCCGAGGGCATGGCCGGGGGCGCCAGCCACAAGCCCATCGTCACCAAGGGGAAGGACGGCACCGACATCTCCGTCTACTACTCCCTCATCAAGCCCGGCCAGACCCACGACTGGCACCACCACGAGGAGGACGAGGTCATCTTCGTCGTCCAGGGCGAGGGCCGCTACGACCTCGAGGACGGCGCCATCCCCTACAAGCCGGGCCAGTTCATCTTCATGCCCAAGGGCACCCGCCACTGCAACGTCTGCACCGGAAAGGAGGACGTGCGCCTCGTCGCCATCTTCCAGCCCGGGAGGGAGTAGGGGAGGTTCCGTGCCGCCGTCCGCCGGGGAGGGGACCGAGGGGGCGACCCTCCGGGAGGGCTGGCTCCAGATCGCCTGCTGCTTCCTCGCCGTCTTCAGTGCCTACATCGTCGCCTTCATGCTCGGCCCCATCATCGTCCCGATGGGGCGCGACCTGGGCGCCTCCGTCCCGGCGATGGGCCAGGCGGCGGCCCTCATGTTCGTGAGCTGGGGGATCGGGGCCCCCCTCATCGGGCCCCTCTCCGACCGCTTCGGGCGCAAGCCCGTCATCCTCGCCGGCCTGGCCGGGCTCGCCCTCACCTGCGCCGCCACCGCCTCGATCCAGAGCTACGCCGGGCTCCTCCTCTGCCGCCTCGCGACGGGGGTCTTCGGGGGCTGCGTCCCCCCCACCTGCGTCGCCTCGATCGGGGACCGCTTCTCCGCCAAGGCGCGGGGGAACGCCATGGCCCTCTCGGGGGCGGGCATCTCGGCGGGCCTCCTGGCCGGCATCCCCTTCCTCGCCTGGGTGGCGGACCGGGCCGGCTGGCGCCTCTCCTTCCTACTCGCGGGAGGGGCCGCCCTCGCCGCCCTGGCCCTCGCGGCCTGGGCCTTCCCCTCCCCCCGGCGCCCGGCCCGCGCCGAAACCTACCTCGGCAGCTTCGGCTGGGCGCGCGAGCCCGCCGCCTGGCACCTCATCGCCGGGAACGTCCTGGAGCGCGTGATCGTCACCCTCTTCCTCACCTACGTCTCGGTCCTCTTCCTGAGGCGCTACGGCCTCTCCCTCGCCTCGGTGGCCGGGCTCATCTCAATTATGTCCGTGGGGAACGCCATCGGGGGCCTGGCGGGAGGCCCCCTCGCCGCCTGGAGATACCGAATCCAGGCCGTGCGCGCCCTGGCGCTCTTGCAGGGAGGCCTCATCGCCCTCCAGTTCTCGCTCCTCCCGCCGCTCGCCCTCTCCGCCGCGGCGGGCTTCCTCTACAGCTTCGCGGGCCAGATGAGCCGGCCCGCCGTGATGGATGGCCTGCTCGCCCTCGCCCCCCGCTCGAAGGGCTCCGTCATCGGGGGCTACGCCATGAGCAACCAGCTCGGCCACATGCTGGGCGCCGCCCTGGGCGGGGCCGTCATCGCCTGGGCGGACGTCGAGGGCCTCGGCTGGCTCGGCCTCGCCTCGGGCATCGCCAGCGCGCACATGTACGGGAAGCTGCTCCGGCCAAGGGCGGAGAGGATGGGGGAGGTGGATTGAGGGGGGATGTTCCGGCGGATCAACCATGCAGGCATGGTGAGCCGTTCCACCGTCCCGCGCCCATCCGCCATCCATACCGCTTCCAAGTTGACTTACACCGCCCAAAATGGCCTAGTTAGTGTGCGGATGGAGGAGGAGCAAGCAGATGAAGATCAAGCGGTCCTGGAAAGCGATTGTGCTGAGCGGAGCCGGGCTGGCGCTGCTGGCCGGGGTCATCGTCCTGTCCGGAAAGCCCACCCAGGGAGCGCCGGTGATGACGGTCTACAAGACCCCGGCGTGAGGGTGCTGCGGCGCGTGGGTGGTTCACCTGCGCTCGGCCGGCTTCAAGGTTGATGCGAGAAACGTATCGAGCATCTCCCTTGAGACAGCCAAGGACGAGAACGGCGTGCCGCCCGGCCTGCGGACGTGCCATACCGCCCGGGTGGGAGACTACGTGATCGAGGGCCACGTCCCGGCGGAGGTCATCCACCGGCTGCTGAGAGAGAAACCAGACGTGAAAGGCATCGGGGTGCCCGGGATGCCCGTCGGCTCCCCGGGGATGGAAGGTCCTGGCGCCCGGCTTTATACCGTCTACTCATATGATCGGGACGGCCGCACCCGGGTATACCAGCAGGTGAATCCCTAGAGCGTTGCGGGCTCCTAAAGCTTCAATCTGGAAGTCCTTTCGGCCGCGCCCACCAAAGACTCAATCCTGGAACCAGCACCCATTGGAGCAAGGGCGACACCCCTACATTCAAGAAGGGAACAATGGGCATGGGGCTGGAGTAGTTCCAAGTGCCCAGGAGATACACGTTCAGCCATTCGGCAAATATCGCCAGGACGACGCCCACGGCAATCGCCCGCCCTCCCGCGGCCCAATAGCCGGCGTCCGGCCAGCCGCTGTTCCCAGTGAGCCAAACGGCGAGCGACAAGGCGGCCAAGGCAAGTAAAGTGTCGATAATGACGCAGCGCGCGAGAAGCAGGGGAGTCTCCGAGATCAGACCCGGCATCCATCCCCGGTAAAGGGGCGCATGCAGGATTTCCCAGGCCGAGTGGCCGAACGCCGAGCTCGTGATATAGCGCCGGAGGGCGAAGCGCCGCTTCTCGGAAATCATGGTTTTCAGCCTCAGCCGCCGTTGGGGCCGGCTACAGAAAGTTGTAAACCGCCGTGTCGTGAACCCCCGCCAGCAGGAAGATCACGCCCGCCAGCCGGCGGAACGCCGCGTTCCACCGGGGCAAGCCTCGCGTCCATCCCGCCGCGAGCCCGCTTCCGAGCGTGAGGGCACCCACGGCGAGCAGGAGCGGCACCGCGGTCCCGAAGCCGAAGATGAGCGGGAAGGCGAACCCTCCCCCGCTCTTCAGGCTGAGCGGCAGCACCCAGCCGAAGAAAAGCAGGAAGAGCGTGGGACAGAAGGAGAAAGAAACCGCGAACCCCAGGAAGCCCGCGCCCCAGGCTCCATCTCCCCGGTGCATCCCTTGAAGCTTCTGGGAGAGCCTCCCGCCCACGCTGAAGCGCAGCCGGAACGCCCCCAGGAAATACAACCCCGCCAGGATGAACGCGGGGCCGAGCAGCCTCCGGTAGAAGATGACGAAGGGGACCGACCTGGCTTCGAGGGTGGAACCCAGCGCAAACGCGAGCGCGCCGAAGATCCCGTACGCCAGCATCTTCCCCCCGGTAAACAGCGCCCCCGCACGCAGGGCGAAGGCGGACTCCCCCGGCCGCTGGGCGGCGTAGGAGGCCGCGGTCAGGTTGCCCGTCATCTGGCAGGGCGAGAGCGATCCCAGCACGCCGAAGAGGAAGGCACTCAGGACGGGAACCTGGAGCGTATCGATCCACCCGTTGATCGGACCGTACAGGGAATACGCCGCCTGCGAGAGCAGGATGTACCATTGGCCGATGAGGTCCCTCATGGAACTCTTCCTTTTCCAGCTTCCCTCACGACGACAACCAAACCATCCCCGAACCCGAAGCCGTTCGGGCAAACGTCAGCGAAGGAAACGTCCGGGGTCCTTCCCGGCCTCATCCCAGAGCTTCAAGGCGTCGTCGAACGAGTAGCTCACCCAGCGCTTCCTGCCCTCGGCGTCGATGAGGACAACGGCCGGATGTCCCCGGAGGCCGTACTTCCGGAAAGCGTCCGCCGTAGGGTCCATCAGGATGACCGCCTCAATCTTTTCCGCTTTCACGAACTCCGCGACCTGGCTCCTGGCCTCCCCCACGCTGATCGCCAGGACCTGGATTCCCTTCCCGCTGGCCTCCCGGGCCAGCCGCCCGAGGGACGGCAACTGCCGTCCTCAGACGGGTCAGGTGGTCTGCCAGAAAGCGAGAAGAACAGGACTCCCGCGGAGGCCCTTGAGCGACACGGACTTGCCGCTCAGGTCCGGGAGCTGGAACCCCGGCGCCTGAGGATGATCCGGAAACAGGATGACGCTCTGGGCAAAAGCGGCACCCGGCAGCATGAGCGCCCCAAAGACCAGCCCCAAAAGGATGCGTCTCGCGAGCATGGAAAATCTCCCTTCTTCGGCGGTGAAAACGTCTTTCCCCCTACCGGCGCGGGTTGGGGTTGTTGGGCGCGTACTTGGCGTCGATCCGCCGCTTGATCTCGGGGATGGGCATCCCCCGCCTGTACATGTCCCTCGCGTCCAGCGAGATGTTCTGGCAGATCGCTCACCCGAAGGCGTGCTGGTCCGTGTAGCAGTCGAGGTTGTTCTGGTGGCCGGCGCTCTGGTAGCAGCCGCAGTAGCAGGGCATCCGCTCCAGGAGCTCCGGGTGATCCCGGGCGGCCTGGTAGGCCTCCCGCGTCCTTCCGAGGAACTGGGCGGGGTCCAGGGTCTTGGGCCGGGGGACGCGCGGCGTCCCCGTGAGGACGTACCGCGGATCGGCGTCGGCGACGGTGGGATCGGCGGGGGAAGGAGCCCCCAGGTACCAGGCCCCCGCGCCCAGGGCCGCCAGCAGCGCCGCCGCGAGGAAGGCCCATCCTATCTTGCCGGAGCCGGACCTCTTTCGTTTCATGGGGGACCTCTTTTGCTTCATGCTGCCCTCATCGCATTACCCGCTATCCGCCGTCCTAATCCCCGTGCAGAAGGCTCCGGATGTCCTCCCGCAGCCGCCGCAGGGTTTCCTCCTCAAAGAGGGGGAGGAACTCCCCCTCCGTTTGCGAGGCGGGGGATACGATGCCCATGTAAGCGCCCCGCACCCGGGCCTGCCTGTCCACCAGCACGAAGCGGGAGCTGTGGATGTAGGGCTGGGTGGGGCCGGGATGGTGGGCGTGGGCGGAACGCGGTGTCAGCCATTTCAAGAGCGAAGAAGATCCGGCCTTGCCCGCCCCCGCCTTCGGCTCCACCGCGTTCAGGCGGAATCCTTTCTGGGCGAGGCGGTAGATGGCCTCCTTCTCCCCCGTCAGGAAGAGCCACCTCTCGGGGTCGGCGCGGAATTTCCTCGCGTACCCCGCCAGGACCTCGGGTGTGTCCCGCTCCGGGTCCACCGTGAGGGAGACCAGCCGGAAGTCTTTCTCGCCCGCGAATTCCTTCTGGAGCTTCGCCATCTCCGCCGTCTGCAAGGGGCAGGTGTCGGTGCAGTGCGTGAAGATGAGATTGGCGACCCAGACCTTCCCCTTGAGGCCGGCGAGGGCGACCGCGCGGCCGCTCCGCTCGGTGAGGGAGAAATCGGGCACCTCCCAATAGACGGGCAGCTCCTCCCGGCCCAGGAGCACCCACCCGGCGCTTGCTCCCGCCAGCGCGGCGAGCAGCCACAGAACGAGACCCGCATAGAACGCCGTACGTTTCCCGCGGCCAGCCGCTTCCGCTTGCCCAGCTTGTGCTTGCTCCATAAACAACCCCTATCGAGACCGGGAGACCCCCCTCTGCTACAACCGCAGATACGCCTCCGTATTCCCCCATTCCCCCCTTTCCTGGCGGAAGCTCCTCGACTTGTCGACGAGAACCTGCCCGTCCTCGGCCAGGACGATCTTCAGGCGCTCCAGGGGCCGGGGCGCGGGGCCCTCGAAATTCACCCCGCTCCGGTAGAAGCCGCTCCCATGGCAGGGGCACTTGAACTTGTTCTCCTGGGGGAGCCAGTTCGGGGTGCAGCCCAGGTGGGTGCAGACGGCCAGGAGGGCATAAAAGCCCCCCTCCTCCCGGACGATCCACACCCGCTGGCTCTGCTTGTAGCGCTCGTCCACCGCCCCCGCGATGTATTCCTCGGGCTGGCCCGCCTTGAACACTGGAGCAGGCTCGAAGAGGACCCGGGGGAAGAGAAAGCGGAGGAAACCCAGCAAGGCCACCCCCAGCGAGCCCAGGACGCCCAGCCACCCCACCCAGTTCATGAAGCGCCGCCGGTCCATGCCCCGGGGAGGAGGCTTCACCATCTCCCGGGGCATCTGAATCCGAGGCTTCTCCTTCACGGCTGCCATCTCGAAAGCCTCCTCCTCCGGGGAGGGGGAAGATGCCCCCCTCCCCGGAGACCGTTCAGTTCCGCGCCTGGTTCTGCTTCTTCCAGGACTTCCCGCCGTCCCCGCTCCGGTAGATCGTTCCTTCCGTCGTCGAGACGAAGATCTCCTCGGGACGCTTGGGGTTCACCGCCACGGCGGCAAGTTCCTTCAACTCGGGCGACATGGAAACCCACGCGCGGCCCCCGTCCGCGCTCCGGAAGAGCCCCTGGAGCATGGCCGCGTACATGACCTGCGCGTTCCCCGGGTCCGTCGTGAACCCATGCACCGTCCGTCTCGCGGGCAGACCGCCCACGTTGAGGAAGCCTCAGAATCAGTCCGGGCTCTTGAACAGGCCCTCCGTGGTGCCCGCGTAGAGGTAGATGCCCCCCATGCCGGTCGAGAGGTTCACCGAGGCGAGGGACTTCACCTCCCCCTTCGGGCCGTCCGCCACGCGCTCCCAGCTCTTCCCGCCGTCCCGGGTGCGGTAGATGCCCTCGGCCCCGTCCCGGACGGCCGCGTGGAGCTTCTCCGTGGAGTTGGGGTCGAAGGCGAGGCCGTGGATGTCCTGGCCGCCCAAGCCCTCGCTCATCCGCGCCCAGGTGGCGCCACCATCCACCGTCTTGAAGACCCCCGCCTCGTGCGTCCCGAGGTAGATGACCTTCGGGTTCCTCATGTCCGGGGCGATGGACATGACCTCCAGCTGGGGATGCCGGGGCGAGACCTTGGCCTCCTTCCACGTCTTCCCGCCGTCCTCGCTCCGCAGGAGGGCGTGATGCGTCCCCATCCAGAGGGTTTTGCCCCCGGCGTCCGTCACGAGCGCATGGACGTGCCCGTACCGGAAGCCGTCTTTCTCTCCCTGGGATGGCGAGGCCGCCAAGCCCGGGGAAGCCGCGCCGGCGCCCGCGAGCGAGAGAAGCGCCCCAAGGGCGCACGCGCCTCGCAGATTTCTTAGGCCCAATATCCGTCTCACGAGCGGACCTCCTTTATGGGTTCCTCCAAAACATTCTCCGCCAGGGGGACCGGCGGGGCGGCCGCTCCGCCCGCGCCCGGCTGCTGGCGCGACATCCGCCACATCATGAAGCCCATCGCGGCGGGACACGCGAGAAAGGCGAGTGTGGAGAGGAGCGAGGCCCCGGTGATGCCGAGGACGCCCCCGAAGAGAGGCAGCGCCGCCAGCAGGAGAATCGGCGCGGCGCAGCAAGCGGCCATCTTCAGGTATCCCATGTGCCCGCCGCCCGGGTGGCAGCCGGCCCCGGCCCCTTCCGGCGCGGCTCCGCTGAATGGCTCAGCTCCCTTTGACGGCTCCGGCTTACGAACCTCGGCGGGAGCGCTTTGCCGATCTTCTTTCGTCATGGATCCATACCTCCGAATGATCCCTCCATTTCCGGAAGCCCTCCCCCTCCCGAAGCGAAGAGGGAGGGCTCCCGATGTGAAATTAATAAATGGAGCGGGCGTGCCCCGTGCGCTTGTCCACGATGACCTTGTCCACGAGGGCGCCGTCCTTCGTCGTGATCTCCACGACAAAGCTGGCCGTTTCCTCCGTCACCTTCCCCGCCTTGAGGTTCGGGTTGCGGAGGTTCGTCAGGTATTGCTTGACGATGGCTTCGGCCCTCTCCTTGGTGACGGGCTCGGCGGAGGCGGGCGAGGCCTCCATCATGCGGCCGCACTCGTTCATCATCCGCATCATGCCCATCATCCCGCCCATCCCGCCTTGACCACCCATCATCCCGCCGCCCTGGCCCATCATGCCGCCTTGACCCATTCCGCCTTGCCCCATCATGCCGGGGCCCATCATGCCCCCGCCTTGCCCGCCCATCATGCCCCCCTGGGCGAAGGCGTAGCCGGCGGCGGCGAGAGTCAGCAGTGCGGCGAGCGCGATGATTTTTCTGTTCATGGGAAACCTCCATTCCGCGAAAGGCTCCGCGCCCGAAAGGCCCGGGCGCCACGGGCCCCTCTTCGGGTACGTGCCGTTTTGAAACCAGACATTCCAAGTGAGCGCAGCGGAAACACCCCGCCCGGACCCCCGGTGCCTTCGGCCGCCCGGACAGCCGGGAGCCCGAAGGAGCGGCCCTCGGAACCCAGGGAGAACGGCGAGCGAGGCTAGGCGCGGGGTCTAGGAGGCGGCGTCTCGGGAAGGTGAGTCGTCTGGTCGAGGAAAGCGTAGGGGTGAGCCGCGAAACGGGCCTGCGGCTCCGGGGGGAGAGCCGGGTGGGCCTCTCCCTTGACGGTGGTCCCGCAGGGCCGGTTCTGGGAAGGGCACGGCGAGTTGGTGCCGCACACCGCCATCATGCCGGGCGAACACGCCATGGCCGGGAAAGATACGGCCGCCAGGAACGCGAGCGCCAGGGCCGTCATCGCCAGCTTTCTCATGGGGTCCATCCCGAAGCGGCGCGGGGGGAAAAGCGGGTTCCCTCCATCCAGAACCATGTTCTTTCCAAAAGATTCCCTTGTCAACGGCCCCCCTTGGCGCGGTCTGCCCCCCGGGCCTACATTCAGAGGGAGAACGCCGCCTCGGCCGCCTCCGGAGGGCGCGCACATGATGGACGGAATGGGCGGCATGGGCGGCATGATGTGGGCCGGCGGCCTGGCCTGGCTGCTCCTCCTCGTCGTCCTGGTCCTCGCCGCCGCCGCGCTGGTCAAGTATTTGAGGGCGTAGCGAGGAGACAAGCGCACACTAATCTCCTCCGCCGCCCTGGGCGGGGCCGTCATCGCTTGGGCAGACGTGGAAGGGCTCGGCTGGCTCGGGCTGGCGGCGGGAACAGGCGGTGCGTACTTCTGCGGAAGACCACTCAAACCGAGAACGGGGAGGGCGGTAGAGGGGGATTGAGGGAGGCTGTTTTTTTTCAGCGAGTCACATGCATCTTACCAAAAAGCGGAGCGACACTTCAGGAAAGTGATTTACCTTTCTCTTGGGTGTCGGTTCGCGGAATAAGCTCATCCTTCAGGGCGAGGACCGCTTTGCGCCGGTCATTTCTCAAGGCGGGAACTACGTAAATTTCATGCAGTACCTCGGCCAGCGCTGCCAAGATGATCCTTAAATGCTTTGCCTCCCAACCATCGTAAGAATTCTCGTGCACCTTTGAACTAGTCACCTGTTGGATCGTAAGCAGGGTATCGAAAAATTCAGGCGAAACATCACGATATATCTGCTTCAACGACTTGATTCGACTCTCATAGTCGTCACCATCAGCTTTGCTTAATACGCCTAGTTCATATACGATTTTTCGAGCGCATGCCGATGCTCCAGTCAAAAAATTGCTTTTGAGGCATCCTTCAGCTTCGGTTAGCAACTCTCGAAGGATGCGAGGAACCCGCTCGTCAAGAACAAAGAATGAAGTTGGAACCGAGTAGAAAAAAGCTCGATCCAACACATCACCAGCATCTATGTCATCCTTAAACGAAAATCTCCACCTGTCGTCGCCGCTGATCTTTCCGAGCCACTTATAATCAAGTTCCTCGAAAGTAAGGTGCATTGATTGCTTGCTACACGAATGGCACACAACGAAGAAACAGTGGCACCGCCTTTTGTCTGTCCAGTCAAAACTTACAATATCATAGATGGTGTAAGACACATGACGCCTGTTGCAGAAAGGACAGTTGTAGATCGATCCATCTACAAAGTAGCGATTATCTAAATAAGATTGGTCCGGCATAGCTACTCCCCAGATGCCTCCCTCCCCCTACCCCTGCCCCTTGACGGCCTCTTTCCTTCTCGGCTCGGGGAAGACGTCCGGGTCGCAGATGACGTCGACGAGGACGGGCTTGTCCTGTTTGAGGGCCTCGGCGAAGACGGATTCCAAGTCCGCGGGGTCCTCGACGCGGTAGCCCACGGCGCCGAAGGCGCGGGCGTAGTCGTCGAAGCGGGGGTTGCCGATGCGGTCCCCGATGTAGCGGCCCCCGTAGAAGTGGCGCTGGTAGGCGCGCTCGGAGCCGAGGTTGAAGTTGTTCAGGATGACGCAGACGGTGTTGAGCCGCTCGCGCACGGCGGTCTCGAGCTCGGCCCCGTTGCAGAGAAACGCGCCGTCCCCGCTGATGGTGACTACGGGGCGGTCCGGGCAGGCGAGCTTGGCGCCGAGGCCGACGGGGTAGCCGATGCCGATGGCGGCGAGGTCCTGGGGGGCGAGGAAGCTCCGGGGGCGGAGGAACCTCTGG
This sequence comes from Candidatus Tectomicrobia bacterium, assembly GCA_016192135.1. Classification (NCBI taxonomy): domain Bacteria; kingdom Pseudomonadati; phylum Candidatus Tectimicrobiota; species Candidatus Tectimicrobiota bacterium. Next base: position 117,144 of record JACPUR010000040.1, read on the forward strand.
TATTCGTAGGTGTAGCCGGCGGCGCTCCCGGCGTCGATGGTGAGGATGGCGTCCCGGGGCAGCACCCGGGCGAGGGCGGCCTGGGCGCGGCGCGGGTCGATGGGCCTGCCGGGGAGCCTGAGGGCCGCCTCGCGGTGCCTCTCCTGGGCGGCGCACACCTGGGCGGCCTTCTCGCGCCAGGCGGGGCGGCTTCTCTTTTCCACGGCGCGCAAGAGGCCCTGGAGGACGAGGCCGGCGTCGGCGGCGATGCCCACGTCGGCCCGGTAGGCGCGGCCGATTGAGCGGGGGTCCAGGGCGGCGTGGATGAGCTTGGCCCCCCCCGGGAGGAAGCCGGGCTTCAAGAAGCTCGTGGTGTGGGCGAGGCGGGTGCCCACGGCGAGCACCACGTCGGCCGCCTCGAAGAGGGCGCGCGCCTCGGGGAGGGTGCCCCGCCCGATGGAGCCGAG